>NZ_JBZXEA010000029.1:0-26972 GCF_058725345.1 Pseudomonas sp. DW-iso17
GGAGTTTTCCGTTTCGACTGCGCCGGAAGTGGGGCGAATTATAGGCTTCCAGAATTTGCCGTCAACCTTCTTTTTCACATTTCTGTCATATAAGTCAAAAAAGCTCCAACAACGTAAAGGCCGGCCCCAAGGGGCCGGCCTTTTACCTACCGAGCCTTACAGGCTGGGAAAGGCGAATTGCGACGCTTCATGGCTGGCCCGTTGCGGCCAACGCTGGGTGATCGCCTTGCGACGAGTATAGAAACGCACCCCGTCCGGCCCATAGGCATGCAAGTCGCCAAACAGCGAACGCTTCCAGCCACCAAAGCTGTGATACGCAACCGGCACCGGCAGCGGCACGTTAACACCCACCATGCCGACTTCAATCTCATCACAGAACAGACGCGCCGCTTCACCATCACGGGTGAAGATACAAGTACCGTTGCCGTATTCATGATCGTTGATGAGTTGCATCGCCGCTTCCAGGCTATCCACCCGCACTACGCACAACACCGGGCCAAAGATCTCTTCTTTATAGATACGCATCTCAGGGGTGACGCGGTCAAACAAGCTGCCACCGAGGAAAAAACCTTGCTCATGCCCGGCAACACTCAAGCCACGGCCATCAACGACCAGCTCAGCCCCCGCCGACACACCGTCTTCTATATAGCCACTGACTTTATCTCGCGCCTGCCCCGTCACCAACGGGCCCATATCCAGCCCGCAAGAAGTGCCCGCACCAATCTTCAACGCCTTGACCTGTGGCACCAGCTTGGCAATCAATGCATCCGCCACCTGATCGCCCACGCACACAGCCACCGAGATCGCCATGCAACGCTCACCGCAGGAACCATACGCCGCGCCCATCAGGGCACTCACAGCGTTATCCAGGTCTGCATCCGGCATCAGCACCGCGTGGTTTTTCGCCCCGCCCAGCGCCTGCACACGCTTGCCACGTTTGGTCGCTTCGGAATAGATGTACTCGGCAATCGGCGTCGAGCCTACAAAGCTCAAGGCTTTGACTTCAGGCGCTTCGATCAATGCGTCCACCGCGCCCTTGTCGCCATGCACCACGCTGAGCACGCCTTTGGGCAGCCCGGCTTCCTGCAACAGCTGCGCGATCAACAGCGTCGAACTCGGGTCGCGCTCTGAAGGTTTAAGGATGAAACAGTTACCGCAGACAATCGCCAGCGGGTACATCCACAACGGCACCATCGCCGGGAAGTTGAACGGGGTAATACCCGCTACCACGCCCAATGGCTGGAAGTCCGACCACGCATCAATGTTCGGCCCTACGTTGCGGCTGTATTCACCCTTGAGAATCTCCGGCGCCGAGCACGCGTACTCCACGTTCTCGATCCCACGCTTGAGTTCACCCGCGGCGTCTTCCAGGGTTTTGCCATGTTCTTCGCTGATCAACTGCGAGATCCGTGCTTCGTTCTGCTCCAGCAGTTGCTTGAAACGGAACATCACCTGGGCACGCTTGGCCGGCGGCGTATTGCGCCAGGCCGGAAACGCCGCCTTGGCTGAGTCAATCGCCTGTTGAATGGTTTCACGGCTGGCCAACGGCACCTGGTGAATCACCTGGCCGGTAGACGGGTTATAGACGTCGGCACTACGACCGCTGTCGTTGACCAGCTCACCGTTGATCAAATGCTGGATAAGGCTCATGCAGGGCTCCTGAAAAATTGTTCTATATAGAAGGAGAAATCAGTCGATCTTGTTCAGCACTTCGCCGACCGCGTCAAACAGACGGTCCAGGTCCTGCGGCTTGCTGTTGAAGGTTGGCCCGAACTGCAGGGTGTCGCCGCCAAAACGCACATAGAAACCGGCCTTCCACAATGCCATGCCGGCCTCGAATGGACGCACGATGGCATCTCCATCACGCGGGGCAATCTGAATCGCACCGGCCAGGCCGTAGTTGCGAATGTCGATCACGTTCTTGCTGCC
The DNA here is from genome assembly GCF_058725345.1 of Pseudomonas sp. DW-iso17. Lineage (NCBI taxonomy): Bacteria > Pseudomonadati > Pseudomonadota > Gammaproteobacteria > Pseudomonadales > Pseudomonadaceae > Pseudomonas > Pseudomonas sp. DW-iso17. The sequence goes on from NZ_JBZXEA010000029.1 coordinate 1,930, forward strand.
CTTCAAACCGTGCAGCGCATTCTCAAAGTGCGGTGCGACTTCGGCTACGCTCTGCACCAGGTTTTCTTTCTGCAACAGGTCCAATGCCGCCAAGCCCGCCGCGCAGGCCACCGGGTGCGCCGAGTAGGTGTAGCCGTGGGGGAATTCCACGGCGTATTCCGGCGTCGCCTGATTCATGAAGGTCTGGTAGATCTCGCTACTGGCAATCACCGCGCCCATCGGGATCGCGCCGTTGGTGACTTGCTTGGCGATGCACATCAGGTCCGGTGTCACGCCAAAGCTGTCGGCACCGAACATCGAGCCGGTGCGGCCAAAGCCTGTGATCACTTCGTCGAACACCAACAGGATATTGTGCTGGTCGCAAATTTCGCGCAGGCGCTTGAGATAACCCTGCGGTGGCACCAATACGCCAGCGGAACCGGCCATCGGCTCGACAAACACGGCTGCGATGTTCGACGCATCATGCAGCTCGATCAGCTTGAGCAACTCATCGGCCAAGGCAATACCACCCTGCTCCGGCATGCCCCGGGAGAAGGCGTTGCTGGCCAGCAAGGTGTGAGGCAGATGGTCGACGTCCATCATCGCCTGGCCAAACAGCTTACGGTTACCGTTCACACCGCCCAGGCTGGTACCAGCAATGTTCACACCGTGGTAACCACGGGCTCGACCAATCATCTTGGTCTTGGTGGCCTGACCTTTGAGGCGCCAGTAGGCCCGCACCATCTTCACTGCCGTATCGGCACATTCAGAGCCCGAATCGGTGAAGAACACATGATTCAGGTTGCCTGGGGTCAGGTCGGTGATCTTTTCCGCCAACTGGAAGGACAACGGATGACCGTATTGGAAGCCTGGGGAGTAGTCCAAGGTGCCCAATTGCTTGGCGACCGCTTCCTGGATTTCCTTGCGCGTATGCCCGGCGCCACAGGTCCACAGGCCCGACAACGAATCATAGACCTTGCGCCCCTTGTCATCGGTCAACCAGCTACCCTCGGCGGCCACGATCAGGCGTGGATCGCGCTGGAAGTTGCGGTTGGCGGTGTAAGGCATCCAGTGCGCATCCAGCTTCAATTGGCTGGCCAGTGACGATGGGGCGTTTTCGGGCATGTTCATCAGCAAAACCTCGCAGGGCAAAAGGCAGCGTCGGGATTGAAAAAGCGTTGTTGCAGCTAAATTGCCACGGGGATAAAGTCGGTGAAATCCAACTCTTCTAACCTTCAGTCAGGCCTTCACTAAACTATGAGCAGCCGTCGTCCCGACCCTTTGGCCCAAGTCAGTGACTTCGATATTCGCTTGCTGCGCATCTTTCGCAGCGTGGTGGAGTGCGGCGGCTTCTCGGCAGCGGAAACCGTCCTTGGCATCGGGCGCTCGGCCATCAGCCAGCAGATGAGCGACCTTGAACAACGGCTCGGGCTGAGGCTCTGCCAACGCGGCCGCGCCGGGTTCTCTCTGACAGAAGAAGGCCGCGAGGTCTATCAGTCTGCCCTGCAACTGCTGAGTGCCCTGGAAAGTTTTCGCACCGAGGTCAACGGCCTGCACCAACATTTGCGCGGAGAGTTGATCATTGGCCTCACCGACAATCTGGTGACCCTGCCCCATATGCGCATCACCCACGCATTGGCGCAGTTGAAGGAACGCGGCCCGGACGTGCAGATCCAGATTCGCATGATCGCCCCCAATGAAGTGGAGCAAGGCGTACTCGACGGTCGCCTGCACGTCGGTGTGGTGCCCCAGGCCAGCGCACTGTCGGGCCTGGAATACCAGCCGCTGTACAGCGAACGCTCCTTGCTCTATTGCGCGGTCGGCCACCCGCTGTTTTACGCCGACAACAAGCAACTCGACGACGAACGCATCGACAGCCAGGATGCCATCGCCCCCACCTTCCGCTTACCCGCGGAAATCCAGGCCCATTACCAGGCGCTCAACTGCACCGCCAGTGCGTCAGACCGTGAAGGCATGGCGTTCCTGATTCTCACCGGGCGTTATATCGGCTATTTGCCCGATCACTACGCCAGCCTATGGGTGCAACAAGGCCGACTACGTGCGCTGAAACCGGCGACACGTTTTTACGATTTGAGCCTGGCATCGGTCACGCGCAAGGGCCGTCGCCCTCATTTGGTGCTGGAAAGCTTCCTCGAAAGCTTGGCCGCCACCCGCTAACTCGGGCCTTGCACAAAAAGCTGAGCACATGGACAGCTTTTTGCAAGAGCTCAAGGACCTTGAACCGTCCGCCTTGAGTTGACCCGCCATGCCCCCAGAATCCTCCAGCCCCAGCGACCTGATCTACGGCCTCAACGACCGGCCGAAACCACTGCCCGCTTTCCTCGCGGCCCTGCAACATGTATTGGCGGCGTTCGTCGGCATCATCACGCCGCCTCTGATTATTGGCTCCACCCTCGGCCTCACCGCCCACTTGCCCTACCTGATCAGCATGGCGTTGATGGTTTCCGGCGTAGGCACCTTCATCCAGGCACGCAGGCCGTTTGGTATCGGTGCCGGCATGATCTGCCTGCAAGGCACCAGCTTTGCGTTTCTCGGCGCGGTGTTGTCTGCAGGCTTTCTGGTGAAACAACGCGGCGGCAGCCCGGAAGACATTCTGGCGATGATTTTCGGCGTGTGCTTCTTTGGCGCGGCGGTACAGATTGTATTGAGCCGCTTTATCGGCCAGTTGCGCCGCGTGATCACACCGCTGGTGACCGGCATTGTAATTACGCTGATCGGCATCAGCCTGATCAAAGTGGGCATCACCGACCTCGGCGGTGGTTTCAATGCACCGGACTTCGGCGCTCCCGCCAACTTGGCGCTGGGCCTGTTCGTTGTATTGACGATCATCCTGCTCAACCGCTCGAACACGCCCTGGGTACGCTTGTCGGCCATCATCATCGGCCTGGCCCTGGGCAGCCTCGCGGCGTGGTTCAGCGGCAAACTGACTCCCCAGGCGTTGCCTGACCTGCCATTGGTCAGCCTGCCTACACCATTCCGCTTTGGTTTCAACTTCGACTGGAGCGCCTTCCTGCCGATTGCGCTGATTTATCTGATCAGCAGCATCGAAACCGTCGGCGATCTCACCGCCAATTGCATGATTGCCCGCCAGCCCATCAGCGGCCCTTCTTATATAAGCCGGCTCAAGGGCGGCGTGCTCGGCGATGGGGTGAGCTGCATGATCGCCGCCACCTTCAGCGCCTTCCCCAACACCACGTTTGCGCAGAACAATGGCGTGATCCAGCTCACCGGCGTGGCCAGCCGTTACGTCGGTTTGTACATCGGCGTGTTGCTGTTCTGTCTGGGCCTGTTTCCATTGATCGGCGCCGTGCTGCAGCAAATCCCCAAGCCGGTGCTGGGCGGCGCCACGCTGGTGATGTTCGGCAGCGTGGCGGCGGCCGGCGTGCGCATCCTTGCCCAGGCACCGCTGGACCGACGCAGCATGCTGATCATCGCCACCTCATTCGGCGTTGGCCTGGGTATCGCCGCGCAACCTAACCTGCTGCACCTGATGCCGACACTGGTGCAGAACCTGTTCGACTCCGCCATCACCAGCGGCGGTATCACCGCCATCCTGCTGTGCCTGTTACTGCCGGAGGCCAAGGCAAGTACCGCCGCCGCAAACCACAGCCCGGAACGCGACAGCCTGGAGCCGCTTTGACGGTTTTATTGCATCAGGACTTGTCTGAGGCTTGAGGGTGGGTTATCTGTGCACACGTCGTCTCTATCGATCAGCACGGAAACCTCCATGAGCCTCGAAGTTCCTGCCCACAGCAACCACGCCGGTAAACCCGCCAGCCGCATTCGGCAAAAGAACGAACAAGCGATTCTCCAGGCTGCTGAAGATGAATTCGCGCGTCATGGCTACAAAGGCACCAGCATGAACACCATCGCTGCCAGTGCCGGGCTGCCCAAGGCCAATTTGCACTACTACTTCACCAACAAGCTGGGCCTGTACGTCGCGGTGCTGAGCAATATCCTCGAACTGTGGGACAGCACCTTCAACGCGCTGACCGCCGAGGACGACCCGGCCGTGGCGCTCGCTCGCTACATCCGCACCAAGATGGAATTCTCGCGCCGCCAACCCCAGGCTTCGCGGATCTTCGCCATGGAGATCATCAGCGGTGGCGAATGCCTCACTGAATATTTCGGCCAGGACTATCGGGCCTGGTTCAGTGGCCGTGCCGCAGTGTTCCAGGCGTGGATCGACGCCGGCAAAATGGACCCCGTCGACCCTGTGCACCTGATCTTCCTGCTGTGGGGCAGCACCCAGCACTACGCTGACTTCGCCACCCAGATCTGCCGTGTTACCGGTCGCACCAAGCTGACCAAGCAGGACATGGAAGATGCTGGCACCAACCTGATCCATATCATTCTCAAAGGCTGCGGCATCAAGCCAGCCCTATAAACGAAGCGATTTATGTCTTTTACGCTCACCGGCTTTTGCGAGTTTCGTGAAGAAATACGCAAAAGTCGCTTTATCACCTTGGCGGCGCCGATTACCAGCCCGCAGGACGCCCAGGCGTTTTTCGAGCAACACAGCGACCTCAACGCCACGCACAACTGCTGGGCCTGGAAGCTGGGCGATCAATACCGCAGCAGCGATGACGGCGAACCCGGAGGCACCGCCGGGCGCCCGATTCTTGCAGCCATCGAGGCCCAGGGCTTTGATCAGGTGGCCGTCTTGGTGATCCGCTGGTACGGCGGCATTCAACTGGGCACGGGTGGATTGGCCCGCGCCTATGGCGGCGGGGCCAATAAATGCCTGCAAAATGCCGAGCGCATCGAGCTGATCAGCCGCGTCCCCCTGCGTTGCGCCTGTGGCTTCTCCGAACTGAACCTGGTGAAGCTGCGTGTCGCTGAACTCGGCGGACTTGTGGTGGAAGAAACCTTTACCGCCAACGGCGTAGAACTGCAGCTCGCCCTGGGGGAGGCGCACATCGACACCCTGCAAACCCAGCTCGCCGACCTGAGCCGTGGGCGCATCCTGCTCGAACGCTGAAACTGCTACTGTTATGCGCTGAACTCCCTGAACCGCGATTTCAAAGGAAGCCTTTCATGTCTACGCCAAAAACCGCACTGATCATCGGCGCCTCGCGCGGGCTGGGCCTTGGCCTGGTCAAGCAACTGCTCCAGGACGGCTGGGACGTGACCGCCACCGTGCGCGATCCGAACAAGGCCGATGCGTTGAAAGCCGTGGGGCCGGTGCAGATCGAGAAGTTGGACATGGACGATCAGCAAGCCGTGATCGCCCTGGCCCAACGCCTGAAAGATCGCACCTTTGACCTGCTGTTCGTCAACGCCGGCGTCAAAGGCCCGGCCAATCAGGAGCCCGGCCACGCGACCCTGGCGGAAGTCGGCCAGTTGTTCTTCACCAACGCCGTGGCGCCGATCAACCTGGCCCAGCGTTTTGTCGGGCAGATCCGCAAAGACACCGGCGTGCTGGCCTTCATGAGTTCAGTACTGGGCAGCGTGACCATTCCCGACGGCTCGGACCTGGCGCTGTACAAAGCCAGCAAGGCCGCACTCAATTCGATGACCAATAGCTTTATCACGCAACTGGGCGAGCCCAAGCCGACGGTGCTGTCGCTGCATCCAGGCTGGGTGAAGACCGACATGGGCGGCGAAAACGCCCACATCGACGTCGAGACCAGCGTGCGCGGCCTGGTGGACCAGGTAAATGCCTACACCGGCAAAGGCGGCCATCACTTCGTCGACTACAAAGGCGACACCATCGCCTGGTAAGTGGCAAAGGGTCGTTATCGACCAATTGCCGTCGATAACGATCCACGCGTAAACTGCCCACCTCGCCCTCCCCGGCGACCCTGGATCAGCAGACAGGGCAACACTGAGCTGGCAAACCTGAACCCATCATTCAGAGGAGCCGGCCAATGCCTGCGACCCGTATCTGGTTAAAAAACCCCCTCGCGATTTTCACTGCCAATGGCCTCGATGCCCGTGGCGGCCTGGTGCTGCAAGACGGTGTCATCACCGAAGTGCTGGCCCAAGGGCAAGCGCCTGCACAACCCTGCGCGCAGGTGTTCGATGCCCGCGAGCATGTGGTGCTGCCTGGGCTGATCAACACCCACCACCACTTCTATCAAACCCTGACCCGTGCCTGGGGCCCGGTGGTCAACCAGCCGCTGTTTCCCTGGCTGAAAACCCTGTACCCGGTATGGGCGCGGCTCACCCCGGAAAAACTCGCCCTGGCCAGCAAAGTCGCCTTGGCAGAACTGCTGCTCTCGGGCTGCACCACGGCGGCCGACCACCACTACCTGTTCCCCGATGGTTTGGAAAACGCCATTGATGTGCAGGTAGACAGCGTGCGTGAACTGGGAATGCGCGCCATGCTCACCCGCGGTTCCATGAGCCTGGGCGAAGCCGATGGCGGCCTGCCGCCGCAGCAAACGGTGCAGCAAGGCCAAGTGATTCTCGAAGACAGCCAGCGCCTGATCCGCGAATATCACCAGCGCGGTGACGGTGCGCAGATCCAGATCGCCCTGGCGCCGTGCTCGCCGTTTTCCGTCACCCCCGAAATCATGCAAGCCAGCGCCGAGCTGGCCAACCAGTTGGACGTGCGCCTGCACACCCATTTGGCGGAAACCCTTGATGAGGAAGATTTCTGCCTGCAACGCTTCGGGCTGCGTACCGTGGATTACCTCGACAGCGTCGGCTGGCTTGGCCCGCGCACCTGGCTGGCCCACGGCATTCACTTCAACCCGGACGAAATCGAGCGCCTGGGCGCAGCCGGCACCGGCATCTGCCATTGCCCAAGCTCGAATATGCGCCTGGCCTCCGGCATTTGCCCGACCCTGGACCTGCTCGCCGCCGGCGCCCCCATCGGCCTGGGCGTGGACGGCTCCGCCTCCAACGACGCCTCGAACATGATCCTTGAAGCACGCCAGGCCCTGTACATCCAGCGCCTGCGCTACGGCGCGGAAAAGATCACCCCCGAAGGTGTATTGGGCTGGGCCACCAAGGGCTCGGCGCAGTTGCTGGGGCGCACGGATATTGGCGAGTTGGCAGTAGGCAAACAGGCGGACCTGGCACTGTTCAAGCTCGATGAGCTGCGCTTCTCCGGCAGCCATGACCCCATTTCCGCGCTGCTGTTGTGCGGTGCGGACCGGGCAGACCGGGTGATGATCGCAGGTCAATGGCGGGTGATCGACGGCCAAGTCGAAGGGCTGGATCTGAAAGGCTTGATCGCGGATCACAGCCAGGCAGCGCGCCAGTTGATCGCAGGCACCTAAGCCAGGTACCAATCCAAATGTGGAGCGGGCTTGCTCGCGAATGCGCTATGTCAGTCAGTACATCTGTGACTGAACCACCGCATTCGCGAGCAAGCCCGCTCCCACATTGGGTCTGCGGCGCCGTTCAAATCGGGTTATAGCCCCAACAGCGACAGCATGATAAAGGTCGCAAACAATACAAAATGCGTCATCCCTTCTATCGCATTGGTTTCACCATCGTTGAGGTTGATCGCGCTGACGATCAGGGTGATAAACACCATCACCGTTTGCACCGGCGTCATCGCCATCTGGAACGGCTGCCCGGTGTAGAGCGCCATGGCTTCCATCACCGGCACCGTCAGGATCACCGTAGACAACGAAGCCCCCAGCGCGATGTTGACCACCGATTGCATGCGGTTGGCCAACGCGGCGCGCAGTGCCGTGAGGATCTCCGGCGCGGCCGAGATAGCCGCCACCACAATCGCGGTAATCACCGGCGGTGCGCCGGTCCCTTCCAGGCCCAGGTCGAGGGTCTTTGACATCACCTCGGCCAGCGCCCCAATCACGATCACCCCAAACACCAGGGTCGCAATGGAAAACGTCAGGCTGACAGACGGCGCGTGCTCGTCTTCCGGCTGTTTCTTACGGCGTTTTTCCGGATAGCTGTAGCTGAAGAAATAACTGTGCGGCCCCACCTGCATGCGCAGGAACAAGGTGTAAAGCACCACCATCGCGCCAATGGTGAAGGCCGAGTAAATTTTCCAGTCCGCTTCGGGGATAAATTCCGGCACCACCATCGACACACCCATGGCAGTAAGAATCATCACACTGTAGGTGCGCGCCGAGTCATCGTTGTAGGACTGTTCGCCATGCTTGATGCCGCCCATCAGCGCGGCCAGGCCGAGGATGCCGTTGATATCGAGCATCACCGCTGAGTAAATGGTGTCGCGCACCAGCGTCGGCGATGGCTCGTTGCTCATCATGATCGCCAGGATCACCACCTCCACCAATACCGCGGCGAGGGTCAGGATCATGGTGCCGTAGGGGTCACCGACTTTTTCCGCCAACTGCTCGGCGTGATGAGCCACGCGCATCGATGCCATCACGATAAACGCGATCAGCGCGAAGCCGGCCAGCAGCGCGACCAGTTGGCCGCTGTGGAGCATCCAGTGTTCCAGCGGGTAGGCGGCGATGGCGGCAATCAGCGCCAGCAGCATGAATTTTTCTTGCTTGAGGGATGTGAGCATTCCGGGCCTTTTCATACAGCGAATCAGTCATTGATGGGGTACAGACTGCGCCGAGCCACTAACGTTTCGTTACACCTTAGTTCAGGCCGCCCTTGCGTGAGTGACAGAAATACTCTCCTGCTGGTCAGGTTTTGCCGATTATTTCAGCCATGGCCTGTAGAATGCCGCCATTGCACCTGATGAGAATTTAAAAATGTACGATTGGCTCAACGCCCTGCCCAAGGCTGAATTGCACCTGCACCTGGAAGGCTCGCTGGAGCCTGAGCTGCTGTTCGCCCTGGCCGAGCGCAACAAGATTGCGCTGCCATGGAACGACGTCGAAACCCTGCGCAAGGCCTACGCCTTCAACAACCTGCAAGAGTTTCTCGACCTGTATTACAAGGGCGCCGATGTGCTGCGCACGTCCCAGGATTTCTACGACCTGACCTGGGCCTACCTGCTGCGCTGCAAGGCCCAGAACGTGATTCACACTGAACCGTTCTTCGACCCGCAAACCCACACCGACCGTGGCGTGCCGTTCGAAGTGGTGCTCAACGGCATCGCCGCCGCACTCAAAGACGGCGAGCAGCAACTGGGCATCACCAGCGGTTTGATCCTCAGCTTCCTGCGCCACCTGAGCGAAGACGAAGCGCAGAAAACCCTCGACCAGGCGCTGCCATTCCGTGACGCGTTCGTGGCCGTGGGCCTGGACAGCTCGGAAATGGGCCACCCACCGAGCAAGTTCCAGCGCGTGTTCGACCGTGCCCGTCACGAAGGCTTCCTGACCGTGGCCCACGCCGGTGAAGAAGGCCCGCCCGAGTACATCTGGGAAGCCATCGACCTGCTGAAAATCCAACGCATCGACCATGGCGTGCGCGCCATCGAAGACGAGCGCTTGATGCAGCGCATCATCGACGAGCAGATCCCGTTGACCGTGTGCCCGCTGTCCAACACCAAGCTCTGCGTGTTCGACGACATGGCCCAGCACAACATCCTCGACATGCTCGAACGTGGCGTAAAGGTCACCGTGAACTCGGATGACCCGGCGTACTTCGGCGGTTACGTCACTGAGAACTTCCATGCGCTGCACACCAGCCTGGGCATGACTCAGGACCAGGCCAAACGCCTGGCGCAGAACAGCCTGGATGCGCGGCTCGTGAAGCCATAACTGAATAGACCTGGACTCAACCTGTGGGAGCTGGCTTGCCTGCGATAGCGGTGTATCAGCCAGCCTCTTATTGCCTGACCTACCGCTATCGCGGGCAAGCCCGGCTCCCACATGGCCCCATCAGCTTTAAGCCTGGGTGAGTTCTTCCAGGGTCTTGCCCTTGGTCTCCATCCCGAACAACCACACCACCAGCGCCGCCACCGCAAAGCACAGCGCACCCAAGGCAAATACCCCGCCCTGCCCGGTTATCGGGAATACCAGTCCGGTTACCAACGGCCCCAGCAACGAGCCAACCCGCCCAATCGCCGACGCAAACCCCGAGCCGGTCGCACGTGCCGAGGTGGGATACAACTCCGGCGTGTAGGTGTACAGCACCGCCCACATGCCAAACAGGAAGAACTGCATCAACAACCCCGAGGTGATCAGCAGGCTTACGTTGCCGCCAAACACTGCGCTCTGCCCATACAGAAACGCCATCACCCCGCCGCCCAGCAAGGTCACCACGCACACGGGCTTGCGCCCCCAGCGCTCGACCAACCACGCGGCCATCAAAAAGCCTGGGATTCCGCCCAGGGAAATGATCACCGTGTAATACACCGACTGAGTCACAGCAAAACCCGATTGCTGTAACAACGCACTCAACCACGACGTCAGCCCGTAGAACCCAAGCAGGGCGAAGAACCACACACTCCAGATCATCATCGTGCGTTGGCGGTACTGCGCGGACCACAGCTGCTGGAACGCGGAGAAAAACGTCCCCGGCGCACTCTCGATCCGTGGCAGGGCAATCGGCTCCGGCAAGTCGGCGCGGCCCAGGGAATCGCGCACCTTCTGCTCGATGCCAAGCAAGACCTTGTCCGCCGCCTCATGGCGCCCAGCCTGTTCCAGCCAACGCGGCGACTCCGGAATAAAGAAACGGATGGCCAGCACAAACACCGCCGGTATCGCCAACACCAGAAAGATGTCGCGCCAGCCAATCACCGGCAACAAGAAGTAAGACAACACGCCCGCGGCCACAAAACCCAACGGCCAGAAGCCATCCATCAAGGCGATGTAACGGCCGCGTCGCTTGGCGGGGATCAGCTCCGACAGCATCGACTGGGCAATGGGAAACTCCATGCCCATGCCAATGCCCAGCAGGATCCGGAACAACGTCAGCGTCTCCACCGTCTGCGCCATGGAACACAGGTAGCTCGCCAGGCCCCAGAGTACGATGCTCCACTGGAACACCGGCTTGCGCCCGAAGCGATCAGCAAGCATCCCGGACAGCGAAGCGCCCACCACCATGCCGAAAAAACTCGAACTGGCCAGCAACCCGGCCTGGGCCGTGCTCAGGCCAAACTCGGCTTTGATCGAGCCCAGCAGGAAGGTCATCATCGCCAGGTCCATGGAGTCGAAGAAAAACGCCAGGGCGATGATGATGAAAATGACTCGGTGGTAACCGCTGATGGGCAACCGTTCCAGGCGTTCCGCCGCGCTATAACCCTGCCTACCCATGCCGCACCCCTCGTATGAAAAAATCCCCTTGGCGAGTGTGCGGCATCGTTTACGCTGGCTATTGCTGAATGCGACCTGACGACAGCTGAGAGCGACGCCAGCACCTGTAGGAGCGAGCTTGCTCGCGAAGAACGTTAACGATAACGCCGGGCATCTGGATAAAACGCGGCGCCCTCAAGTTTTTCACGAGCACGCTCGCTCCTACAGCTTGGCAACGCGAGCTATGTGCTCAAGCCCCCCGTCATTGACCGACAGGGCCCGTGACTCGTTGATCACACTGATCCAGTTCGCCTGCAAAAACAGCTGCATCAAGCCCGCCCCCAACGCACCGCCCAGATGGGGTTGTTGCTGGCTCCAGTCGAAACAGTCGCAGGCCAGCGGCGATGCCAATGCCTGGGTAAAAATGCCCAGTTCCGCCAACGCTTGCACGCCCCTGGGCGTCACCTCGGTACGCTGCTCATGGCGCTCGATCCATCCGGCCTCAAGCATCCGTTGATACAGCTGCGCCGCCAGTTCACCGCCGAGGTGGCCGTGGCACCAGCGGGCGCGGCGCAGCAACGGCGGCGCTCGCAGCGCCGGTGGCAAAACATCCGGGGTGCTGCGGGCCGCGCTGGCCATGGTGGTGCTGGCCAATGCATCAATGGCGGTGCTGACATCAGCGGCCGCTAGCCTAAACAGGCGCTGGCCTCGCCGTGCCTCGATCCGCAACAGGCCGCTGCCGGTCAGCCGCGCCAAGTGTGCATTGGCTGACGCCGGCGACAAACCGGCCAGCGCTGCCAGCTCGTCTGAAGATTTCGCCGAACCGTCCATCAAGGCCCAGAGCATGGCCGTGCGTTTAGGCTCGGCGAGCAAGCTGGCGATCTGGCTGATGCAAGGTGCTGCTCCCATGTATTCACTCCCTGTTAAACCATTTTTTCTGCTGCGGTTGACGCCCAAGTATAGGTGCGCGGGCAGTAGGTTCCGCGGCGTCTGACAGTGCAGATCAGGACAGGAGACGAGTGAAACTTCCGAGCGTGGCGCAGGCTATTGACGGGAAACCATGCGTCCCGGTCGCTGCGCCGTCAATGTCGCACAGCGGGACACGAGCATGTCCCGCAGCAGATTGATGGGTTTACTCAATTGCGCACGGTGGGCGCACAGCAGGTTGAGCGGGGTGCGCTCGCCCTGCAGTTCCGGCAGGATCAAACGCAAGCGCCCGGCCAGCACATCGGTGCTCACATCCAGCCAAGACTTGTAGGCGATGCCCATGCCCGCCACCGCCCAGCGGCGCACCACATCAGCGTCATCGCTGAAGCGATCGCCGCTGACCGTCAGGCTTACGTGGCGCTTGCCATCGTAAAAACCCCAGTGGTCGTGGACGCGGCTGCCGAGCATGTACAGCAGGCAATTGTGCTGGGCCAATTGTTCCAGGTGCCGCGGCTCGCCATGCCGGGCGAGGTAACTGGGGGCGGCGCAGAGTACGCGAATATTGTCCGCAGCAATGGGCAGCGCAATCAGGCTGGAGTCTTCGGGTTCGCCGTAACGCAGGGCAATGTCCACGGGCTGACGGAACAAGTCAGCAATGCGATCACCGAGCAACAGGCGCACGTTGAGTTGCGGATGCTCCTGCTGGAACGCATCCAGCCACGGCAACAGTTGGTTGCGGCCAAAATCCGAGGGTGCCGACAATTGCAGCACACCACTGACGTGATCCTGGCCACTGGCCAATAGGCGCCGCCCTTCATCCAGCGCACTCAGTGACGCCCGTGCGTACTCCAGAAAGCCCTCACCTTCGGCCGTCAGCCGAAGGCTGCGGGTAGAGCGCGCCAGCAAGCGCGTGCCCAGTTGCTGTTCGATACGCTTGAGTGCAGCACTGGCCACCGCCGGTGACAGGTCCATGACCCGCGCCGCGGCCGACAGGCTGCCTAAGTCCGCTGCCCGCACAAACAACTGCAAATCATCAAAACGCAGCATGCATTCCCGCTCATTATCAATATTTGGTTGAAACAGCCTGCTGTTTTAGCCGCTTTTATCGGCGTGGGAAATAGCCAATCATCTGCCCATCCCGTTAGCCCGTGCCAGGAGTCGACTATGTCCACCGCTTTTAATGTCATCGCCACGCTGATCGCCAAACCCGGCCAGCACGCCACCCTGGAAACCCTGCTGCGCGGCCTGCTGGAACCGACCCGCCTGGAAGCCGGTTGCGAGCAGTACGACCTGCACCAGGACCTGCAACACCCCGAGACCTTCTACATGCTCGAGCGCTGGAGCGACGACGCTGCGCTGGCCGACCACGACCAGAGCGCGCATATCCAGAGCTTTCGCGCCAAGGCCGCCGATGTGATCGAACACTTCGAACTCAAACGCCTGAAATTTCTCGCCTGATCCCGCCTTTTTTTAGGAGCGAGCTTGTTCGCGAAAACCCCAAGGACGGCGCGCGAAACCAGAAACACCGCGTCATCGTTAACGATCTTCGCGAGCAAGCTCGCTCCTACCTTGACCGTATTCACTTGGAGTCATCATGAAAGCCATTGCCTACTACGCCTCACTGCCGATCAACGATCCAGAATCCCTGCAAGACATCGAATTACCAGCCCCCGTTGCCGGCCCCCGTGACCTGTTGGTGGAAGTCAAAGCCATCTCGGTCAACCCGGTGGACACCAAGGTGCGCCAGAACGTCGCCCCGGAAAATGGCGCCGCCAAGGTGCTGGGTTGGGACGTGGCGGGTGTGGTCAAGGCGGTCGGCAGTGACGTGACGTTATTCAAAGTCGGCGACAAGGTGTACTACGCCGGTTCCCTGGTACGCCCAGGCGGCAACAGCGAACTGCACACCGTGGATGAACGCATCGTCGGCCATATGCCCCGAAGCCTGGGGTTTGCCGAAGCGGCCGCATTGCCGCTGACCGCTATCACTGCGTGGGAGCTGTTGTTCGAACGCTTGCAGGTCGCTGAAGGCAAAGACGATCAAGGCCAGAGCCTGCTGATCGTCGGCGCTGCCGGTGGCGTGGGGTCGATCCTGACTCAACTGGCCAACCAGCTCACGGCGCTGAAGGTCATCGGCACTGCCTCTCGCCCCGAAACCCAGGCATGGGCCAAGGCTCTTGGAGCGCACATAGTGATCGACCACAGCCAGCCGCTGAGCGAAGTGTTGAAACAGGCCGGGCACGGGCAAGTCACCCACGTTGCCAGCCTGACCCAGACCGAGCATCACTTGGACCAACTGGTCGAAGCGCTGCAACCCCAAGGCAAGCTGGCGTTGATCGACGATCCCAAGGCCCTGGATGTGAGCAAGCTCAAGCGCAAGAGCCTGTCGCTGCACTGGGAGTTCATGTACACCCGTTCGATGTTCGAGACCTCAGACATGATCGAACAGCACAACCTGCTCAACCGCGTGGCCGAACTGATCGACGCCGGCACCCTGAAAACCACGGTGGGCGAGCACTTCGGCGTGATCAATGCGGCGAACCTGCGCCGCGCCCACGCCCTGCTGGAAAGCGGCAAGGCCAAGGGCAAGATCGTGCTGGAAGGGTTCTGAAAAAACGGCTGTCAGTGTCGTCCGTTATCCACGTAGGTAATGGACGACACCATTAGTCCGAGAGTTGATCCTTGTCATATTTATGAGCCCGTTCAGGTTTATATTGGCCGCCTTTGCCACGATTCTTTTACGTGAGGAAGTCAGCAATGAAAATCCTGATAAAAGCGTTAGCAAAATCCCCCGGCAGCCAATGGCAAGTTCGTCTCGACGGCGAGGCCATCACCTTTCGCAGTGAAGCCGAGGCCCGGGCCTTCGCCGACACGCTGCAGGCCCGGATCCAGGCTCCCCACCGCTTCCCCCTCAACCAGCAACGTTCCGCTGGCTGAACCGAACGTCAGACCTGCGCCTGTACGGCCCTTGCCCGTTGCAGGCGCTGGGTCGCCATGGCAATGGTCACCGCCAGCACCCCGCAGAGGCAGATGACCATGGCCATCGGCATCGCCGTGCCGTTGTGCAACACACCGACCAACGACGCCGCGCCTGCCGCCACACCAAACTGAATGCAACCGAGCAACGCCGACGCGCTGCCGGCCCGAGCCCCCTGCCCGCTCATGGCACAGGCCGAGGTATTCGGCAAAATGCAGCCCAGGCTGGCGATGCAGATAAACAGCGGCACCAGCAACGGCCATAGCGCCTCGGTGCGCAACGCGGCAATTCCCAACAGCGTCAACGCCGCCGCCACGTACACCCACACGGTGCGCGACAGCAAAAACGCCGGGCCGCGCTTGGCGAGCAATCTTGCGTTCAGTTGCGCCACCAGGATAAAGCCCGCGGCGTTGGAGCCGAACAACCAGCCGTAATGCTCGGCCGGCACGCCATAGAGCTTGATAAATACGAAGGGGGAGCCGGCGATGTAGGCAAACATCCCGGCAATCGAGATGCCGCCGGTCAAGGCATAGCCCAGGTACACCCGGTCTGACAGTAGCGAGCCGTAGCGGCGCAACGAGCCCGACAACGGCTGACGCGGCTGATCGGCCGGGAAGGTTTCCGGCAACCCGACCGCCACGGCGATGGCCGCCATCACGCTGAACAACGACAACGCCAGGAAAATCGACTGCCAGCCCCACACGCCGACCATCAGGCCACCGGCCAATGGCGCCAGGATCGGGGCCAGGCCGGTCACCAGCATCAGTTGCGAATACACCTTGGCCGAGCCCACGGCATCGCATTTGTCACTAACTACCGCCCGGGAAATCACCATGCCCGCACACCCGCCAAGGGCCTGCACGAAGCGTGCACCGATCAGCCACTCCAGGGACGGCGCATACGCGCAGGCGAAAGACGCGAGGGTAAACAGGGTGACGCCGCTGAGCAGCGGCACGCGCCGGCCAAAGCGGTCGGCCAGCGGCCCGTAGATCAATTGGCCAATAGCCAGGCCCGCGAAATACACGGCCAGGGTCAGCTGGATATGTTTTTCATCAGTGGCGAAGGCCGTGGCCATTGCCGGAAAGCCCGGCAGGTAAAAGTCGATCGCCAACGGCGCGAAGGCGCTCAAGGCGCCCAGAATCAGGATTATGCGAAGGTTCATCAGACACCCAAGTGAGTCGGCAGCTCAACAGTCTAGCCGCGCTTGGGTGCCATGAACATTACGTTAGGTGGCTAACGATCAGAAAAATCACGCCAGCTTGGCGCTGTAGCCTTCTTCGGTTATCAGGCCGATCACGTCATCTGCAGATAAGCGGCTTTCCACACCCACTTCTTTCGCTGCCAAATCCACCTTTACACTCGCCGCCGGATCCTTGCTCTGTACCGCCTGGGTCACCGCTTTAACGCAGTGGCCGCAGGTCATTCCTTCAACGCTGAATATTTGCATGACATGACTCCTTTGATGAGGTTGAGCCCAGTGTCGAGCTTGCCATGATGGCAAGGTCAAGTTCTCAGTATTTCTGCCGGGCTGGTATTCGGCGGCGACGTCGGCCAAGCTTCAACCTTCCTAGCTGTGAACCACGGAGCATTCGCCATGCGCTGGTCGTTTTTTGCCCTTGCCGGCCTGATGAGCTTGCCTGCCGCTGCGCCCCAGGCCCTCGCTGCTGAAGATTATGCGGTGCTGATTATTTCCCGCGAACGCCTGGAAGTGCCGACCCACTGCGAGATCGGCCTGTATATCCAGGACCAACTGGCCGGGCGTCTGTTCCAGGAACAGGCCACCGCCTTCAACCTTCCCCCTGGCGATGTGTCGTTGCGCCTGAAAGTGTTGCCGAGCCAGGCCCCCGGCTGTCTGCCAGGCATGCTCGCGCCACCCGCGCAGAACATCACCTTGAAAGCCGGTGACGTACGCAAATTACGCATTGCCCAGGGCCCGGACGGCATGTACCTCAAAGCCGCGGCATTGGAATACTGAAGGGGCTTGACCTTCCCCACAGGTTAAGGTTGATCCTAGTGGCAACTTCTTCTGGAGGACTGCCCCATGAATGGATCCACCACCTTTGACCTGCCCATCGGCGGCATGACCTGTGCCAGCTGTGCCGGGCGGGTCGAACGCGCGCTGGGCAAGGTGCCGGGCGTGCAACGTGTCAGCGTCAACCTGGCCAATGAACGCGCGCACATCGAAGTACAGGGCCAGATGGACCCCAGCGTGCTGATCGCCGCCGTCGACAAGGCCGGCTACACCGCCACCCTGCCCCAAAGCGAAACCGCCACCGACGCCGATCAGGCCCGGCGTCTGCGCCGCGAGCGCTGGTCGCTGGTGGCGGGCATTCTGCTGGCGTTGCCCTTGGTGCTGCCGATGCTGGTAGAACCCTTCGGCCTGCACTGGATGCTCCCCGCCTGGATACAGTTTGCCCTGGCCACGCCAGTGCAATTCATCCTGGGTGCGCGCTTCTATGTCGCCGCCTGGAAAGCCGTGCGCGCCGGCGCCGGCAATATGGACCTGCTGGTGGCGATCGGCACCAGTGCCGGCTACGGCCTGAGTATCTATGAATGGCTCACCGCCGCCCCAGGCGTGACGCCGCACCTGTACTTCGAAGCCTCGGCGGTGGTAATCGCCTTGGTACTGCTGGGCAAATACCTGGAAAGCCGCGCCAAGCGCCAGACCGCCAGCGCCATCCGCGCCCTTGAAGCCTTGCGGCCGGAACGGGCAATCCGCGTGCAGGACGGCCGCGAAGAAGACGTCGCCATCAGTGCGTTGAAGCACGATGACCTGGTGCTGGTCAAACCCGGCGAACGCTTCCCGGTGGACGGTGAGGTGGTGGAAGGCCAGAGCCATGCCGATGAGGCGCTGATCAGTGGCGAAAGCCTGCCGGTGCCCAAACAACCCGGCGACGCGGTCACCGGTGGCGCCATCAACGGTGAAGGCCGTTTGCTGGTGCGCACCCTGGCCCTGGGCGCAGAAAGTGTGCTGGCGCGCATCATCCGCCTGGTCGAAGACGCCCAGGCCGCCAAGGCACCGATTCAGAAACTGGTGGATAAAGTCAGCCAGGTGTTCGTGCCGGCCGTGCTGGTATTGGCGCTGATTACCGTCGTGGGCTGGTGGCTGTACGGCGCCTCCCTGGAAACCGCCATCATCAATGCGGTCGCCGTATTGGTGATCGCCTGCCCTTGTGCCTTGGGCCTGGCCACGCCGACCGCGATCATGGCCGGCACCGGCGTCGCCGCGCGCCATGGCATTTTGATCAAGGACGCCGAAGCCCTGGAGCGTGCCCACGCCGTGAGCGCCGTGGTGTTCGACAAAACCGGCACCCTCACCTCAGGCGCGCCCAACATTGCGCATTTGGCGGCCGTGGATGGTGACGAAGCCCTATTGTTGCAACAGGCCGGCGCCTTGCAGCGCGGCAGTGAGCACCCACTGGCCAAGGCCGTGCTGGATGCTTGCCGCAAAAGAGGCTTGGACGTGGCCGATGTGAGCGCCAGCCAATCCCTCACCGGGCGCGGCATTGCCGGTACGCTCGACGGTCGGCCACTGGCGCTGGGCAATCGCCGCTTGCTGGAAGAAACCGGCCTGGACGCAGGCGACTTGGGCACGCGTGCCAAGGAATGGGAAGCCGAAGGCCGCACCTTGTCCTGGCTGATCGAGCAAGGTGCGCAGCCGCGCGTGCTGGGGCTGTTTGCCTTTGGCGACACGCTCAAGCCCGGCGCGTTGCAAGCCGTGCAACAACTCAAGGCGCAGCACATCAGCAGCCACCTGATCACCGGCGATAACCACGGCAGTGCACGGGTGGTGGCCGAGGCCTTGGGCATCGACGATGTGCATGCCGAAGTACTACCCGCCGATAAAGCCGCTGCCGTGGCCGAGCTGAAAAAAACCGGCGTGGTGGCCATGGTCGGCGACGGTATCAACGATGCACCAGCCCTGGCCGCTGCCGATATCGGCATCGCCATGGGCGGCGGCACCGACGTGGCCATGCACGCCGCCGGTATCACCTTGATGCGTGGCGACCCGCGCCTGGTGCCGGCCGCCCTGGAGATCAGCCGCAAGACCTACGCGAAAATTCGACAGAATCTGTTCTGGGCCTTTGTGTATAACTTGATCGGCATTCCCCTGGCCGCCTTCGGCCTGCTCAACCCGGTACTGGCTGGCGCCGCCATGGCCTTGTCCAGCGTCAGCGTGGTGAGTAACGCCCTGCTGTTGAAAACCTGGAAACCCAAGGACTTGGAGGATCAACGCCCATGAACATCGGCCAAGCCGCCCGCACCAGCGGGCTAAGCGCGAAGATGATTCGCTACTACGAAGCCATTGGCCTGCTGAAAACCGCCCACCGCACCGACAGCGGCTACCGGGTGTACGGTCACGACGACCTGCACACCCTGACGTTCATCAAGCGCTCGCGGGACCTGGGGTTTTCACTGGAAGAAGTCGGCAAGTTGCTGACCCTGTGGGAGGACCGGCAGCGGGCCAGCGCCGACGTAAAAGCCCTGGCGCGCCAGCACATCGACGAGCTGAACCACAAGATTCGTGAGCTGGGGCAACTACGCGATACCTTGCAGGACCTGATGGAGCACTGCCAAGGCGATCACCGGCCCGATTGCCCGATCCTCAAGGAGTTGGCCGCGGGCAATTGCTGCGCCTGACAGACCGTACGCAATGATCGCTCCCACGCTCCGCGTGGGAATGCCGCTTTCGACGCTCCGCGTCACGCTTTGGGACGCAGAGCGTCCAGGGATGCATTCCCACGCAGAGCGTGGGAACGATCAATGTGGGAGCTGGCTTGCCTGCGATAGCATCACCTCGGTGTCACTGATACACCAAGGTGCCTGCATCGCAGGCAAGCCAGCTCCCACATTGTGAGTTACTGCATCCAAGGCGGCGGCGGTGGCTCGTCCGGCACTTTGCTCGGTGGCGCGTCATCCGCTGCGCGAATCGCCTGGCGACGCTCTTCATCCAGCCGCGCGGCTTCGATTTCGCGGATCACACCGCCCACATCCGCCAGTTCTTCCGGTTCGTCGAACTCACCGGTCAATACACTGGCCGGGTGCAAGGTGCCGGCTTCGTAAAGCGCCCACATTTCCTTGGCGTACTTGGTTTTCTTCAACTCCGGGGCAAAACGCCCGAAGTAGGAAGCCATGTTGCCGACATCGCGCTCCAGCATGCTGAACGCGTGGTTGTTGCCCGCCGCATCCACCGCCTGGGGCAGGTCGATGATTACCGGGCCCGTAGGCGTGAGCAGTACGTTGAACTCGGACAGGTCACCGTGCACCAGGCCGGTGCACAGCATCAGCACGATCTGGGAGATCAGGAAGGCGTGGTATTCGCGCGCCTGGTCCGGCTCCAGCACGACGTCATTCAGACGCGGCGCCGCATCGCCGTATTCGTCGGCCACCAGTTCCATCAACAGTACGCCTTCGAGAAAGTCGAACGGCTGGGGCACACGAACGCCCGCACCGGCCAGGCGAAACAGCGCCGCCACTTCCGCGTTCTGCCAGGCATCTTCGGTTTCTTTCTTGCCGAACTTGGAGCCCTTGGCCATGGCTCGTGCCTGGCGGCTGTTACGGACCTTACGGCCTTCCTGGTATTCGGATGCCTGACGAAAACTTCGTTTATTCGCCTCCTTGTAAACCTTGGCGCAACGCAATTCATTGCCGCAGCGCACCACATAAACAGCTGCTTCTTTACCACTCATCAGAGGGCGCAGCACTTCGTCGACCAGACCGTCTTCGATCAGGGGTTCAATGCGTTTAGGAGTCTTCATCAGCTTTTATTGTGGGTCCTGTATTACCAAACACGCGTGTGGAACTCGTTATACGGCAATCGGCTCGCCGGGGGGAGAGGCTACTGACCTCTGACCCCTTGAGAATGCATTCAATGGGCCAATTTTGTCGGCAATCAGCGTTCGATAATCGCCGTCACGCCTTGGCCACCGGCGGCACAAATGGAAATCAGCCCACGGCCCTTGCCCGCCGCATCCAACAATTTAGCCAAGTTGGCGACGATCCGCCCACCGGTGGCGGCAAACGGATGGCCCGCCGCCAGGGAACTGCCCTTGACGTTGAGCCGGCTGCGGTCGATCGACCCCAGCGGTGCGTCCAGGCCCAGGCGGGTCTTGCAATAGTCGGCGTCTTCCCAGGCCTTGAGCGTGCACAGCACTTGGGCGGCGAAGGCCTCGTGGATCTCGTAGTAATCAAAGTCCTGCAAGGTCAGGCCGTTGCGCGCCAGCAAGCGTGGCACCGCATACACCGGCGCCATCAACAGACCCTCGGCGCCGTGGACGAAATCCACCGCCGCTGCTTCGCCATCGCGCAGGTAAGCCAGGATCGGCAGGCCGCGCTCCTTGGCCCACGCCTCGCTGCCCAGCAGCACCAGAGAGGCACCATCGGTCAGCGGCGTGGAGTTACCGGCGGTGAGCGTGCCCTTTTCGCTGCGCTCGAAGGCCGGCTTGAGGCTGGCGAGTTTTTCCAGGGTCAGGTCGGGGCGCAGGTTGTTGTCGCGGGTGAGGCCGAGAAAGGGCGTGAGCAAATCGTTGTGCCAGCCCTCGGCGTAGGCCGCCGCCATCTTCTGGTGGCTCTCCAGCGCAAGCTGGTCCTGCTCGGCGCGGGGGATCTGCCAGGTCTGGGCCATCAGCTCGCAGTGCTGACCCATGGACAAACCGGTGCGCGGTTCGCCGTTGCGCGGCAGTTCCGGCTTGAGGTGATGAGGGCGAAGTTGTAACAGAAGTTTTAATTTATCTCCCAGGGATTTGCTGCGGTTGGCTTGCAGCAGGATCTTGCGCAGCCCTTCATTCACACCAATCGGTGCATCCGAGGTGGTGTCCACCCCGCCGGCAATGCCGCATTCAATCTGGCCCAGGGCGATTTTATTGGCCACCAGCAGCGCCGCCTCCAGCCCGGTGCCGCAGGCTTGCTGGATGTCGTACGCAGGGGTTTGCGGTGACAGGCGCGAGCCGAGCACGCATTCACGCGTCAGGTTGAAATCACGGGAATGCTTGAGCACCGCGCCGGCGGCCACCTCGCCCATGCGCAGGCCGTGCAGGTTGTAGCGCTCGATCAGGCCCTCCAGCGCGGCAGTCAGCATCGCCTGGTTACTCGCCGTGGCATAGGGGCCATTGGAACGGGCGAAAGGAATGCGGTTACCGCCAATGATCGCTACACGGCGCAATTGAGTCATGGAAAGCTCCCTTGTGGTGGTGGGTGGAATCATCAAGCCTAGCCTAGGCTCAATCGAACGACTGCCACCCCAGGGTGGTCAACCTTTGAACCCCAGCCTTCGGAGAGCGTTCCATGTCTGACCGTTATATCGACTTCGCCAACTCAAGCCTCGGCCATCGCCTGGTCGCCGCCATTGGCCTGCCGTCACCGGTACGCCTGGAACGCTGGCAAGCCGGACGCCTGCGCCCGGTCGAAGGCGCCCTGCTGCTGGGCGGTGGCGCATTGGCAACCCAGGTGCTGGCATTTGCCAACCGACTCACCGACGCCGTCTACAGCTACGGCGCCGAAGCCTCGACAGCGCCCGCGTGGATTCCAGGACACGGCCCCAAGCTCAAGGCGGTGGTGTTCGACGCCAGTGCTTTGCAACACACCGAGCAGCTCAAGCAACTGCGCGAATTCTTCCAACCGCTGCTGAAAAATCTCGACCACAGTGCACACTTGGTAATCCTTGGCCGAGCGCCGGAAAGCCTCAGCGACCCCTTCGCCGCTAGCGCCCAGCACGCCCTGGAAGGCTTCAGCCGCTCCCTGGCCAAGGAGCTGCGCAGCGGTGGCGTGCTGCAGTTGCTGTACGTGGGCGACGGCGCCGAAGACCAGTTGGAAGGCGCGCTGCGGTTTTTCCTCTCGCCCAAAAGCGCTTATATCTCCGGCCAGGTGATTCGCCTGGCGGCCTGCGATACCCCGGTGCAAGATTGGACGCGCCCGCTGGCCGGGCGCAAGGCATTGGTTACCGGCGCCGCTCGAGGCATCGGTGCCTCCATCGCCGAAACCCTGGCCCGCGACGGCGCCGAGGTCATTGTGCTCGATGTGCCCCAGGCCAAGGCCGACCTTGAAGCCCTGGCCGCACGCCTGAATGCGCGCACGGTGGTGCTGGATATCTGCGCTGAAGATGCCGCACGCCAACTGATCGAGCACCTGCCAGACGGGCTCGACATCCTGGTGCACAACGCCGGCATCACCCGCGACAAAACCCTGGCCAACATGACCCCGGAATACTGGGACGCAGTGCTGGCGGTCAACCTCAAGGCTGCGCAAGTGCTGACCAAGGCCCTGCTCGACAACGGCACCCTGCAAAACAACGCTCGGGTGGTGTTGCTGGCCTCCATCAGTGGCATCGCCGGCAATCGAGGGCAAACCAACTATGCCGCAAGCAAGGCCGGATTGATCGGCCTGGCTCAAGCCTGGGCGCCGCTGTTGAAGGAACGTGGGATCAGCATCAACGCCGTTGCGCCTGGGTTTATCGAAACCCAGATGACCGCGCATATCCCCTTCGCCCTGCGTGAGGCCGGGCGCCGCATGAGTTCCCTGGGTCAAGGTGGCTTGCCCCAGGATGTGGCCGAAGCCGTCGCCTGGCTGAGCCAGCCGGGCTCCGGTGCGGTCAGCGGCCAGACGCTGCGAGTGTGTGGGCAAAGTCTTCTGGGAGCGTAAGCATGCAATGGCAAACGTTGGACAGCACCCCGTCTCTACTGCCGCTGTATTGGCGCGCGGCGCTCAAGCGCAAGATCACCGGCAGCACATTGCCCGAACGTGGGTTGCGCTGCCGGATAAGTGTCAATCCCGGCGCGGTTGCGGCTTATCGCAAGGTATGCGGCTTTGCTGACAGCCCGATGCTGCCCGCGACTTATCCGCATATCCTCGCGTTCGGCCTGCAACTGCAATTGCTGACGGACAAGACTTTTCCATTTCCACTGCTGGGGTTGATCCACCTGCGCAATCGCATCCGTATTCATCGGCCTTTGGGTGGAGTCGGTGACGTGAATGTCGGTGTCTACGCACGCAATCTCAGCCCCCATCCCAAGGGGGCCACCTTTGACATCGTCACCGTTATAGAGGATGCCCTTGGGCTCTTGTGGGAAGCCGAAAGCCAAATGTTATGCCGGGGCGTGAAGCTGGAAGGCGAAGCCCTGGAGAGCGGATTGCAAACCCCAGGCACGCTCACCGAATTGACGCGCTGGAAAGCGCCCACTGACATAGGCCGCCGCTACGCACGCGTGTCTGGCGACTACAACCCCATCCACCTTAGTGCGCCTACCGCCAAGCTGTTCGGTTTTCCCCAGGCCATCGCCCACGGGTTGTGGAACAAGGCCCGCACCCTCGCGGCGCTGGCAGAACACTTGCCGGCCGCCAATATTGAAATTGACGTCGAGTTCATGAAGCCGGTGCGCCTGCCCAGTGAAGTGATATTAATAAGTAGCGCGGCCGGTTCCAGCGGAGGGTTGGAACTCAAAGGCGCTGGGGATATTCAACACATGCGGGGCAAGTGGCAGCCGATTTCCTGAAAACCCCCTGATTAATTGTATATATACACCCTAAGTTATAGCGGACCTTGAGAGGTCCGCCGCTTTTTTATAAGCCTTTGATTTTAATCATCTAAACAATCCGAAACACCCTCCCATTACACCTTTGGTATTAGTTCCTAAGCCGACTAAGCCCGGGTGTATATAAATCGTTAATACCAAGTTGAGCATTGCGTGAAAGAGTGCCCTGGCCTGAGATAGCCACACGGACAAACCTATTGTTATCCAAAGAAATAACGAGGGTTTGAAACAACCAAGGTTGTACCAGGTGCAAGGAACTCAATCATGAAAACTCAAGTCGTGTTTTGGAAAGCAAGTACCGCGCTGGCCCTCGTTCTGGCAATGAGCCTGGGCGGCTGCAGCAGCGGTGGTGGCGGGCATAAATCCAGCGTGGCGGCGTCATCGCCGGATGCGGGTGCAGGCGCCGGAGGCGGCACAGGTGGAGGTACTGGTGGCGGTGATGGCGGTACAGGCGGTGGGACCGGTGGTGGCACAGGCGGCGGTGACGGCGGCACTGGCGGTGGAACCGGTGGTGGCACGGGCGGTGGTGACGGCGGC
>NZ_JBZXEA010000030.1:0-18128 GCF_058725345.1 Pseudomonas sp. DW-iso17
GATAATCAAGGCTGCCAAGACGAAAAGACCTTGAAAGGGCTGGCTTTTACAGCGGCTCACTTTTGAAAAGAGCCCAAAAGTAAGCAAAAGGCTCTTGCCCCACCACTCGGCACCTCGCCTAGGCTCGGTGTGCCCGAACGCAGGCTTGAATCCGTGGGCCGCCGCCACGCGCCATCCATGGCGCGGGGCGGCTAACCCGGCGTCCTGCCGGGTTACCCACGAATTCAAGCCTGCGTTCGGCCAGCGTGGTTTGACGGGGCGCTTAAGATCAAGATCAAAAGCAGATCAAGAGCGGCTCGCTTCGCATCGTGGTCACCGTAGGATATCTATGCTCATCGAGAGAAAGCCCCAGCCCGTCAATGCAGCGATGCCCGGGTAATCAGGTAGTTCACCAACTGCGGGTCATCGTCCAATTCAATGCTCTGCACCGGGCGCGGCAGGTTATCCAGCACGGTGCGCCAGAACGCCTGGGACACCTCGTCCTGATCATAGAAACGCACCAACCAATTGGCCGCGCCGCTGCACAGCACCTGGCTGGCAATGGCGCGGCCAATGCCTTTACGGCGGTAGCGCTTGAGGATGAACAGGTCGGCCAGTTCCAGGGCGTCGATGCCAGGCAGTTCGCTGCCTTCGATCAACAGGAAGCCGGCGATGTAGCCGTCTACCAGCAGCAGGTTGGCGCTCCATTGCGGGTCGCTCCAGTAGCGGGCCAAGTGTTCGTCATGGATGTAGAAACGCCCATCGGCCTCGACATCTTCCTGTTCCCAGTCCGAAGACTCATAGGCGTAGTACTGGTAAAGATTGCGGATCAGTTCGGCTTCTTCGGGGCCGGTCTGGATCAATTCGACGGTGGTTTCAGGCATGGGGCTCTCGGTGGAAAAACGCAGGGCGCCATTGTTCACAAAAGTGCTGCCCACGCCAATGGCCTGGCGAATCCTTTCTATTGGCTGAACCGATTGCAAATAGCGGTTGCCCTGGCCGAAATCCTGAAACATTTAGAATAAACTTCGCCGGTTCCCCCTTTTGCTCAAGGACACGTATTTTGACCAACGTCTGTACCGCCGGCCTGGATGTGGGCTTTGCCTCCCTGGATTACCTGCAAATCTTCATCCTTGGGGTGATCCAGGGCATTACTGAATTGCTGCCGGTGTCATCCACCGCCCATATGCGCGTGGTACCCGCCCTGCTCGGCTGGCAAGACCCTGGCTCGGCGTTTTCCGCAGCCATGCAATTGGCGGCGTTGGCAGCAGTGGTCAGTTACTTCTGGCGCGATGTGCGCCAGGTCACCACGGGCAGCATCAGTGCGGTACGCCGGGGCGACTACAACGACCGCTGGTTCAAGCTCGCCGTGGCAATTGTGCTGGCAACCGTCCCGATTGGCATCGCCGGGCTGGCGTTGTCGTCGACCTTGAATGCCTGCAACTCGCCATTGCGCGGGCTGATGGTGATCGGCATTTCCTGCGTGGTGATGGCGGTGCTGCTGGCAGTGGCCGAACTGCGTGCCCGGCATACACGCGACGTGAGCCAAATGCGCCTGCGCGATGCCCTGATCGTGGGGGTTGCACAGATTGGCGCGTTGATACCGGGCGTATCGCGTTCGGGCTCCACGTTGACCGCGGCGCTGTTCCTGAATTTCAAACGCGAAGAAGCGGCGCGGTTTTCTTTCCTGTTAGGCTTGCCGGCCATCGCCCTGGCCGGTTTGAAAGAGTTATGGGTGCTGCTGCGCGCCGACCTGCCCGCCCACGCCTGGCCGCACTTGATCTTTGGCCTGGTGGTGGCCAGCGTCTCGGCGTTCTTTGCCATCTGGGGCCTGATGAAATTTCTGGAGCGTTTCTCCACCTGGCCGTTCGTGATCTACCGTGCGCTGCTGGGGATCTTCCTGATTGTGGCGGTCAGCACCGGGTTGTTGAGTTAAGCCACCGGTTCGCGGTCGGCCAGCGCTTCGAGCAAGTCGGCCGAGGGCACGAAGAACAGGCCGCCGGTCACGGCCGTGCTGAAGTCGAGCAAGCGGTCGTAGTTGCCGGCCGGGCGGCCGACGAACATGTTCTCCAGCATCTGCTCCAACGGCTGCGGCGAGCGTGCATAGCCGATGAAGTAGGTGCCGAACTCCCCGGCACCAGGGCGGCCGAAGGGCATGTTGTCGCGCAGGATCTTCACCTCCTCGCCGTCCTCGTCAGTGATCACTGTCAGGGCGCTGTGGGAGTTGCTCGGCTTGGCGTCGTCGTCCAGTTCGATGTCCGACAATTTGGTGCGCCCGATCACCTTCTCTTGAGCCTCCACCGTCAAGCCATTCCACGCGGTCATGTTGTGCAGGTATTTCTGCACCAGCACATAGCTGCCGCCTTCGAACTCAGGGTCTTCATCGCCCACCAGGGTGAAGGCCTCGGCCTTGCGCCCCACCGGGTTCTCGGTGCCGTCGACGAAACCGATAATGCTGCGCATATCGAAGTAGCGAAAGCCCTGGACCTCATCGACCACCTTCACGCTATCACCCAGGGCGGCCATCAGTTGGGTTGCCAGCTCGAAACACAGGTCCATCTGCTCGGCACGGATGTGCAGCAGGATGTCACCTGGGGTCGACACCGCCTTGCGCCCTTGCACACCGAACTCGCGAAACGGATGCAAGGCCGCCGGGCGCGGCGCGCCGAACAGGCGGTCCCAGGCATCCGAGCCAAACCCGCAAACGCACGTCAGGTTGCCCGAGGGCACGCGCTTGCCTACCGAGCGCACCAGGCCTGCGATGTCGGCGCACCAGGCCCGCACGTTTTCAACCGCATCAGGCGCCAGGGTGGCGACCATGAAGATCGCGCTGCTGGTGATCGGGTGACACACCGATTGCGGTTCGAGCGGGGGACGGACGGGGCAGGTTTTCATGGGCATTCCACAGGCTGAGGGCGGTTTGAACCCGCGCAGATTAGCAGATCATCGATGGCAACTGGCCCACACCTGGCGAATCAGGGCTTTGAGCTTGAGCGCCTCGGCCCAGCGATCGGTGAGTTCGCGCCCCTGTGCGTCGGTAATCGCATAGGGTGGCGGGCCCAACTCGCAAGTGAAGGACAGGCTCTGCGGGGTGTCAGCGCGGCCCAGCCAGTGTTCGACCCCATAGCGCCACCAGCCGGTAAATCGCTCGACCCACGGTTGGTGCTGGGGAAAATCCAGGCCAACCTGCACCTGTTCGCTGCTGGCGATGCGGCCATGAAAGCCCCAGCTGTGACGCAGGATGGTGCGTATCTGTTCGTCGTCTTCCACACTGCCGGGCTCGGGCAACTCGCGGCCAACCACGTAGTGGGACAGGTCAGCGAGCAGTTTCAGATCGGGCATCTGTGCCAGCAGGTCGAGGGTGAACAACAGGTCGTTGGTGAGCCGATAACGGTGGGTTTCCAGCAAAATCTGGAAGTCCACCTGTTCGGCCAGGCGTTGCCAGCCGTCGATCAGCCTGGCCGCCTCGGCCTGGGTACGTGGGCGCACGTCGGCTTGCAAGGTGAGGTGGTGACAGCCGTAACGGCTGATCACCTCCAATGCCCTGGCCAGATCATCCACCGATTGCGGGAACAGTTGCCCTTCAATCTGCAGGCCACTGGCCGTGGCCGCCGCGTGCAGGCGCTGCACCGATGCCGGCGCCCAGTAATGCTCGGTGATGCCGTCATAACCGGCGGCGGCGATGCGGTCCAATTGCGCTTCGAGGCTGCCGGGCTCGGTTTGCATGGCCCACATCGATTGGAATACTAACAACTGGCGCATGGTCAGCCTCGCAATAACAGCTTCAGGGATACCTCGGGGTCGGCCAGGCTGGCCGGGTTAAGCGGGATGTGGGCGGTGATCAAGTGCTCGCACAGCTTGATGTCCTTGGCTGCGCGGTGACCCATGGCCCAACCGCAGGCGCCTTGCAAACGGTGATGGTCGTCAAGGTAGAACAGCAGCAGGCCGCCGTCGGGCAATTGCCGGCGGACCATCAGTGCAGTCATCACCCCGACGGTGTGCAAGCCCCACGCGTATTGATCGGACCAGAAACCCGGGATCATCTCGAACGCCAACGCCTGCCCCAGCAGGTTCAACGCCGCGAGACGGCCCTGGGCTTCGGCGTTGCGCCAGGTTTCCTGGCGCTGATAAAGGCCCGCCAGGCGAAACTCGCACACATCCCCCGCCGCGTAGATATCCGCCGCACTGGTGCGCAACTGCGCGTCGACACGAATGCCCTGCCCGACGTCCAAGCCCGCCGCCGCGGCCACCTCGATGTTGGGCTGCATGCCAATGCCGACCACCACCAGGTCGCAGGGCAACCGCTGCCCGTCGACCAGTTGCACGGCGTCGGCGTGGATGCACTCCAGGGCGACGTTCAAACGCACGTCCACACCCTGCTCACGGTGCAATGCCAGCAACGCGTCACTGATCACCGGCGGCAACACCCGCCCTGCCAGCCTTGGCCCGGCTTCCAGTAGCGTCACCTCGCAGCCCAGGGCCCGCGCCGTCGCTGCCACCTCCAGGCCGATAAAACCACCGCCAACCACCACCAGCCTGGCGCCTGGCTTTAATTCATTGCGCAAGACCAACGCGTCATCATGGGTGCGCAGGTAAAACACGTTGGCCTGCTCCTGGGGCAAACGCCGCGCCCGGCCTCCGGTGGCCAGCAGCAGGCCGGCATAGCTCAACCACTGGCCGTCGGCCAATTGCAACCGGTGGTGCTGCGGCTCCAGGCGGCTGACCGGGTTGGCGGCGATATGCTCTACCTCGAGCGCCGCCAACTGCTGGCTGTCGCACAGGCTGCATTGCGCCAAGTCGGTCGAGCCTTGCAGCAAGCCCTTGGACAACGGTGGCCGCTCGTAGGGCAAGTGCGCTTCATCGCCAATCAGGATCAGGCGCCCGCTGTAACCTTCGTCACGCAGGGTCAGTGCCGCACGGCCACCAGCATGGCCGGCGCCGACGATGATCAGGGGAGCGTTCATTCTTCGGCCGTGACGGCGAGCAGTACCCGCCCCGCATCTACCCGCACGGGGTAGGTCTTGAGGTTGACGCACACCGGCGCGCCCAGGGCCTTGCCGGTGCGGTAATCAAAGCGTCCGTTGTGCTTGGGGCATTCGATCACATGGTCCATCACCAGGCCGTCGGCCAGGTGGATTTTCTCGTGGGTGCACAGGCCGGCGGTGGCGAAGAATTCGTTATCGGCTGAACGGAACACCGCGTAGGTCTGCGCGCCGTGGTCGAAGCGCAGCACGTCTTCTGCTTCTATTTCGCCCACGGCGCAGACGTCGATCCATTGATCGTTCATGCATTTATCTCCAATGACTGGCTTTCACTCTGTGGCGAGCGAGCTTGCTCGCCACGGGTGGGGCGCTGGACGAAATAGCTGGGGTCTCTGCGCTGGCGCCAGATCGTCGGAATGATTTCCTGGTAGGCCTGCCACAGGTTGGCATACGGCGGCGGGCAGTCGCTGCGGATCTCTTCGTGCAGTTGACTGAGCGCGTGGTACGGCACCATCGGGTACATGTGGTGTTCGAGGTGGTAGTTCATGTTCATGTAGATAAAGCGCAACACGCGGTTCATGTAGATGGTGCGGCAATTGCTACGGTGGTCGAGCACATCTTCGGCCAGGCCCACGTGTTGGCTGAGACCAAACAGGTAGCCGAGCCACGCGCCGTAGAGGCTGGGCAGGCCCACCAGCATCAGCGGCAACGCGCTGTGCAGGTACAGCGCGGTGCCGATGATCAGGGCGTAGATGCCGACCCAGATACGCGCATCTCGGTACACCTTGGGCCACTCGGATTCGGGGATGAAGTCCTGCTCCTGGGCACTCATTCGCCCGAACGTATGGCGGGCCACGCCGCTGAAGGTCTTCCAGGCCAGGGGTAGGTTGAACAGACTGAGGGCCATCATCCATAAGCTCGGCGGGCGCGGTTCAACGATCTCCGGGTCGCGACCGACGACAATGGTGTCGGTGTGATGGCGGGCATGGCTCCAGCGCCACACGTGGGGTTCGAAGAGGCACATGAAGCTCGCCACCTGATACAGCGCATCGTTCATCCAGCGGGTCTTGAACGCCGTGCCGTGGCCGGTTTCGTGCCAGCGCGGGTTGGAGGCCGTGCCGTAGAGCACACCGTAGGCGATGAAGAATGGCACGCAGGCCCAACTGCCCCAGAACCAGTAGCCGCCGACACCGGTGGCCAACAACGCTGAGAACCACAGGGCGGTGTCGAGCAACGCCGGAGCGTCGCGGCGTTGCATCAGGGCTTTCATGCGATTGCGCGGGATGGGCGACTGGTACCAACGGGCCGAGACCAGGCCCTTGTCGGCGGCCCGGGCGGCTTCGGGGCCGGTGAGGCTGTAATCGCGCCGAGCGCGGTGAGCGGTGTGTCCAGGCATTGTTATTGTTCTCCGCAAGCGTGGGTTTCAGGTGCTTTGCGAAACCAACGATAGAGTGCGGCTAAATCACCCTCAAGGCCTTGAATCCATTCCCTATCAAGCTATCATCCAGGCCCAGCGGGGCTTGATAGTTTTCTATCAAGACGCTCAAGGGGCCTGCCATGCACAACAACAAACGCCCAACCATCGCCACCGTCGCCGCCCATGCGGGGCTCAGCGTAGCCACCGTCGACCGCGTATTGAACGCCCGCGCGCCGGTCAACCCCGGCACCGCCGAACAGGTGTTCCAGGCCGCCGAAGCGGTGGGCTATTTCGCCGCACGGCTGATCGGCCAGCGCATTCGCGAACGTCGGCCCACCTACCGTTTCGGGGTGCTGTTGCTGGGGACCGCCCAAGCCTTCTATGCGCAGTTGGCCCACGCCATTAGCGAGGCAGCGCAGCATCACGCCACCGCTAACCTGAGCTGCCAGTTCGACTACATCAACGACCGCACGCCCGGCGTCATCGTCGCGCAAATCGAACAACTGGCCGTGCAGTGCGACGCCCTCGCGGTGGTCAGCTTCGCCCATCCGTTGATCAACGCCTGCCTGGCGCAGATTCGTGAAGCAGGCGTGCCGGTGGTTGCCCTGCTTTCGGATATCCATGAACACGCTGCCGAACCCTATGTAGGCCAGAACAACCACGTGGTCGGGCGCACCATGGGCTGGCTGCTGGCGCGCACCTGCGGCGCACGCAAAGGCAGCGTGGGCATCCTGTTGGGCGGCCATCGTTTCCTCGGCCATCAGGCACGGGTCGAGGGCTTGCACAGCTACCTGGCCGAACACGCGCCGGGGCTCAAACCGTTGGAGCCGCTGATCAACCTGGACAACTGCGACATCACCGAAGAAGCCACCCTCGATCTGCTCAGCCGCCATACCGATTTGCGTGGGTTATGTGTGGTCGGCGGTGGTGG
This sequence comes from Pseudomonas sp. DW-iso17, assembly GCF_058725345.1. Classification (NCBI taxonomy): domain Bacteria; kingdom Pseudomonadati; phylum Pseudomonadota; class Gammaproteobacteria; order Pseudomonadales; family Pseudomonadaceae; genus Pseudomonas; species Pseudomonas sp. DW-iso17. The sequence goes on from NZ_JBZXEA010000030.1 coordinate 7,310, forward strand.
CGACGGCGTGATCAACGCCCTGGCGCAACTGCCCAAGCGCCCGGCGCTGTGCTGCATCCTGCAAGAGTCCACGCCGTTGTCGCGTCAGGCATTGAGCAACGGCTTGATTGATGTGGTGATGGACTCGCAGCCACGGCAAACGGCCGTGGCGCTGGTGGAGTTGCTGGTGCGCTTGCAGAGTGATGAGGGGTTTGACCCATTGAGGCACCGCGTGCATATACCGCCGCAGATAGTGACCCCGGAAAACCTGTGCATCTGATCGGTTTGGCTTGAGGTTTCAGCGCTCACGGAAATCAGCGGCGCTCAAGCCAAACCGGCTCATCTTGTTGTACAGCCCGCCCCGCGACACATCCAGTTGCTGTGCGGCCAGGCGAATGTTGCCGCGGGTGCTGGTGAGCGCGGCAACGATGGCGTGCCTTTCATGGCTGCTCAAATCCTGCGCGGGCTGGGGCTGGTAGGCGCGCAACGTCGGGCGTTGCTGGGTTTCCAACGGCAAGTCGGCCGATTGAATCAGCTCGCCCATCGCCAGGTTGGTCGCTCGTTCGATAACGTTCTCCAGTTCCCGCACGTTGCCCGGCCAACCATGGGCTGACAGCAACGCTAACGCATCCGGCGCGAAACCTTGCACCGTTTTACGTAGCGAGCGGGCACAGCGCTGCAGGAAGTGCCGCGCCAGCAATGGGATATCGTCACGGCGCATACGCAGTGGCGGCACGCTCAGGTTCAGCACGTTGAGTCGGTAGTAAAGGTCTTCACGAAACGCGCCCTCGGCCACCGCCTGGCTCAGGTTGCGATGGGTGGCGGCGATGATGCGCACGTCGACTTGCCGCGATTGCTTGGCCCCGACGCGGGTGATCTCACCCTCCTGCAAAACCCGTAGCAGACTGACCTGGGCATCGAAGGACATGTCGCCGATTTCATCCAGGAAGATGGTGCCGCCATCCGCCAGTTCGAACTTGCCTGCCGCCCCACCCCGCGCCGAGCCGGTGAACGCGCCTTCGACGTGGCCAAACAGTTCACTATGCACCAGGTCCCGTGGGATCGCGCCGCAGTTGACCGCCACAAACGGGCCGTTGCAACGCTCGCTGCCGTTATGAATGGCCTGGGCAAACAGCTCCTTGCCGGTGCCGCTTTCGCCGAGGATCAAGGTGGTGGACTCGCTGCGACTGGCAATGCGCCCCAGGTGCAGTGCATCTTGTATGGCCCGCGAGGTGCCCAGGATGGTCTCGAAGGTATAGCGGGCCTGGGTGCCGATAATGCGCCGGGTAATCTCGCGGATACGGCGGTTTTCGCGCACCGACACAATCACCCCACCCTGCTCCAGTGGGCATACCGAAACCAGGCAGGCGAGTTGGCTGGCGTCGTGCAAGTGGAAGGTGCAATCGCGGTCGCGCACCGGCTCACCCAGCGCGTCGCTCAGTTCACTGCGGCCCAGGCGTTGGAAAGGACTGCCGATCAACTCGCGCCCCACCCCGAACAGTTGCCGCGCATAACGGTTGAGTGCCTTGATGCAGCCACGCTGATCGAGCACCACCAAACCTTCGTTGAGCACTTCGAGCACGGCCTGTTGTTCTTCCAGCAACACCTGCAGCGCCATCTGCCGCGACACCGCCTCGGCCGCCGCTTGAACGGTGCCCAGGGTATGGAAATGAAACCAGCCGGGCTCGGCGGTCAGGGTGAGCATGGCCAGGGTCTGGCCTTGGGCATCCTTGATCGGCGCGGCGGCGCAGTGCATGTGGCGCTGGCGCAGGCCGCTGGCGAAATTTTCTTCAGCCAGCACATACACCAGGCGATCTTCGGCCAGGGCCAGGCCGGTGCAGTTGGTGCCTTGCACCGATTCGAGCAAGCGACTGCCCACCGGGGTGATGTCCACCCCGCAAAAATACAGAGTCGTGCCCTCGGCATCCGTGAGGTTGATATGCCCGCGCGGGTTGTAAGCCAGCAATCCATGCATGACTTGCGCGGCAGCGGCGATCAGGGCGCGATGGTGGGCCAGGGTCGCCGCCAGCGCATGAGGCGCAACAAAGCGGTAGTCGCTGTTACCGGGCTCGATACCCGCCTCGACACTGCGTCGCCAGGAATCCCAGATGACCTGGCGCACCCCGTCCGGACGCACGACTTTGCCAGCCAGGCACTCTCGCCACGCCTGTTCCAACGCGGCGATGGGCCCATCGTTCAGCGCGGCAGGCCCCAGGTTCGTGAGGTATTCGAGGTCTTGCACACTGAACGCCTGGGTCATTGCGGTTATCCATGTTCACATTTCCGACATGTAAGTATAGACATGTCATGAAAATGAACACTTTTAGTTTGATTAAAATAATAAGCCTTTATAAATCAGCTATTTATAAATTGGCATAGGCCTTGCTACCGCCCCTGTGTCACCCAGGACGGTCCTGGGGGCCCACAACAACAAAAGGGGTCGTTTCATGAGCACACACAACATCCGCCTGGGTTTGATCGGTGCCGGTCGCATGGGCAGCTTCCATGGCCTTACCGCTGCACGCCATATCCCCGGTGCCTGCCTCGCCGCCATCGCCGATCCGGTTCCAGGCCAGGCCGCTCGCCTGGCAGCAGAACTGGGGGTGGACAAGGCCTACACCGACCCGCAACAGCTGCTGGACGACCCGGACATCGACGGCGTACTCATCGCCGCACCTGCCCGTAGCCATGCCGAGCTGGTGATCAAGGCCGCACGTGCCGGCAAGGGCATCTTCTGCGAAAAGCCCATGGCGATCACGCTGGACGAAGCCGACCGCGCCATCGCCGCCGCTGTCGATGCACGGGTGCCGTTGCAGGTCGGCTTCAATCGGCGCTTCGCCAGAAGCTTTCGCACAGCGCACCTCGACGTCGTCGCTGGACGTATTGGCACGCCGCAGCTGCTACGCTCGCTGACCCGCGACCCGGCGCTGAACAACCCGGCCAACTCGCCGCAATGGGTGATCTTCCTCGAAACCCTGATCCACGACTTCGACACCCTGCGCTACCTCAACCCTGGGGCCGAAGTGGTACAGGTGCAGGTGATGGCCGACGCGCTGATTGCCCCGCAATTCAAAAGCCAAGGTTTGCTCGACACTGCCGTGGTCACCCTGCGCTTTGACAACGGCGCCATTGCCACCGCAGAAGCCAGCTTCCAGGCGGTGTATGGCTACGACGTGCGCGGCGAAGTGTTCGGCAGCAAGGGCATGCTGAGCATGGGCAGCCTTAACGACTGCGACCTGGTGCGCTACCTGGCCGAGGGCATCCAGGCAGACACCCAGCGGATGGACACCGACCTGCTGCGCGACGCCTACATCGCCGAGCTCAACCACTTTGTCGACTGCCTGCGCAGCGGCGCCAAGCCCCTGGCCAGCGGTGAAGATGCGCGCGCAGCCCTGGCAATTGCCCGTGCCTGCATTGAGTCGTACCAAACCGGCAAGGCCGTGGCCGTACAAGGAGCCCGCGAATGATGCCGTTCAAATTGGCCGTCAGCGCCGAAATGGTGTTCCTCGAGTTGCCCTTCATCGAACGCGTCAAACGTATACATGCCCTGGGTTTCAGCACCGAAATCTGGGGTTGGGCCGATAAGGACATTCAGGCCTTGGCGGCGACCGGCGCGGACTTCACCTCGATGACCGGCTACCTCAGCGGCACCCTCACCGACCCCGACGGCATCCGCCAATTGCTCGACAGCGCCCGTGAGTCCCTGGGCATTGCCGAGCGCCTCAATTGCCCCAGCCTCAACCTGCATGGCACGGGCCTGGGTGAAGGCGGCCTGCCCGTGCAGGCCGTCAGCCACACCAACGGGCGCATGTGGCTGAGCGCTTGCAAGAGCCTGGAGAAAATCGCGCGCCTGGGGGAAGACGCAGGCCGCGTGTTCCTGCTGGAAAACCTCAACACCGCCGTCGACCACCCAGGTACACCGTTCGCACGTGCCGACGACACCCTGGCCCTGATCGAAGCCGTCGGCAGCCCGCATCTGAAAATGAACCTGGACCTGTACCACGCGCAGATTGGCGAAGGTAACCTCATCGAATTGATCCAGCGCGCTGGCAGCGCCATCGGCGAAATCCAGGTCGCTGATGTGCCTGGGCGCAAAGAGCCCGGCACGGGCGAAATCCACTACCCGGCCATTGCCCGGGCCTTGCACGCCATGGGTTACACCGGTGTGGTCGGCCTGGAGGGCTGGGCCAGCGGCGACAGCGAGTCGGCTCTGGAGCGTTTCCGCCAGGCATTCACCCTATAACAATAAAAGGAACAGCCTCATGCACCGTTATTCATTACTAGTGGCCGCGCTGTTGTTGATGTTCAGCCAGTGGTCCTTCGCCGCCTATCGCATCGGCGTGAGCATTGCCCGGGTGGACGATAACTTCATGACCTACGTGCGCACCGGCCTGGAGGCGGCAGCCAAACACCAGGACGTGCAGATCCAATTTGAAGACGCCCAGGGCGATGTGGTGCGCCAGCTCAATCAAGTAGAAGGTTTTCTCAACCAGAAGGTCGATGCGGTGATCGTGCTGCCGGTCGACACCGCCGCCACTGCCAACATCACCCGCGCCGCCGTGGCGGCGAAGACACCGCTGGTGTACGTCAACCGCCACCCGGATGAGCGTACGCTGCCTGCGGGCGTGGTCACGGTGGCCTCCAACGACATCGAAGCGGGGCAATTGCAGATGCGCTACCTCGCCCAAAAACTGGGCGGCAAGGGCAATGTGGCGATCATCATGGGCGACCTTGCACAGAACGCCACCCATGACCGTACCGAAGGCGCCAGGCAGGTGCTCAAGGACTTTCCGGGGATCCAGGTCGTCGAGCAGCAAAGCGCCGAATGGCAACGCAACAAAGGCATGGACCTCACCAGCAACTGGCTGCTGGCAGGTACACAGTTCGATGCCATTGTCGCCAACAATGATGAAATGGCAATCGGTGCGGCCATGGCGTTGCAGCAAGCCGGCAAGGCCAAGGGCGAGATTGCGATCGTCGGCATCGACGGCTTGCCCGACGGTTTGGCAGCGATCAAGCGTGGGCTGCTTGCTGCCTCAGTGTTCCAGGACCCCAAGGCCCAGGCGACCCAGGCGGTGCAAGCGGCGATCAAGATGATCAAGGGCGAGCCGATTGAAGCCCAAGTGTGGGTGCCGTTTGAACTGATCAAGCCCGAACAGGTGGCGGTATTCGAACAACGCTACAAATAAATCGAAGCGAAGGAAAACTAAATGTGGGAGGGGGCTTGCTCCCGATGAAGGTGGATCAGTTGTTACATGAGTGACTGATTCACTGCCATCGGGGGCAAGCCCCCTCCCACACTGGATCTGAATCAATCCAGGTCACTTGCATCATGCCGTTCTGGCAACTGCTCCTCACCCGACACCCGGTTCACCCGCCGCCCGCGCTGCACCGCCGGCCGGGCGTCAATTGCGTCGGCCCAGCGCAGCACGTGCTTGTATTCATGCACAGAGAGAAACTCCGCCGAGTCGCCATACAAGCGGCCTTTGACCAACCCACCGTACCAAGGCCATATCGCGATGTCGGCAATGGTGTATTCATCCCCGGCAATGTATTGGCTGACCGCCAGGCGCTTATCCAGCACATCCAGTTGGCGCTTGGTCTCCATGGCGAAGCGGTTGATCGGGTATTCCATCTTGCTCGGCGCATAGGCATAGAAATGCCCGAAGCCGCCCCCCAGGTAAGGCGCGCTGCCCATCTGCCAGAACAGCCACGACAGGCATTCAGCCCGGGCCGCAGGCTCCGTGGGCAGGAACGCACCGAACTTCTCGGCCAGGTACTGCAGAATCGCGCCCGATTCGAACACGCGAATCGGCGTGGCGCCGCTGTGGTCCATCAGCGCCGGAATCTTCGAGTTCGGGTTCACCGCCACAAAGCCACTGCCGAACTGGTCGCCGTCGCCGATCTTGATCAGCCAGGCATCGTATTCGGCGCCGCTGTGCCCCAGGGCCAGCAGTTCTTCCAGCAGGATCGTGACCTTCTGCCCATTGGGCGTGGCCAGGGAGTATAACTGCAGCGGGTGCTTGCCCACCGGCAGCGGCTTTTCGTGGGTGGCGCCGGCGATGGGCCGGTTGATGCTGGCGAAGGTGCCGCCGCTTTCGGTGTCCCAGGTCCAGACTTTGGCAGGTACGTACTCGGTCATAATCAATGCTCCAGAGGCGCTTGTGATCCACTAAGCGTTCCAGACTAAACCAAAGGTTGATGACTCGTCACACCTATCAGCATGGAAGACCCGGCATGAACGAGCGACTCGACGACCTCCTCGCCGACCACTTGCACGTACTGTTCTGCGGCATCAACCCTGGCAAGGGCTCGGCAGCCCTCGGCCTGCATTTTGCCAATCGCAGCAACCGCTTCTGGCGCACCGTGCATCTGGCCGGTTTCACGCCCCATGAAATTCGCCCGCAAGACGGCGCCACCTTGCTGCACTACGGTTGCGGATTGACCACCTTGGTGGCACGGCCAACGGCCAGTGCAGGCGAGTTGGCGCGGCATGAATTCCAGGACGCGGCGGCGGCGTTCGAACACAAGATCCGCCGCCATGCCCCGCGTTTCGTGGCGTTCCTCGGCAAGCCCGGCTATAGCGCGCTGAGCGGCCAGCGCGAGGTCGCCTGGGGTTTGCAAGCGCAGCCACTGGGCGACGCCTCGGTCTGGGTACTGCCCAACCCCAGCGGGCGCAACCTGGCGTTCAGCCTCGATCAATTGGTGCAAGCGTATCGGCTGCTGCACAACGCCGTTGCGCACGCCCGGCCCGTGCCCGTAATCTCTTGAGCCCAACACCCTGTAAGCAATGGAGGCTGCATGAAACTGGTCGGAATGCTGGACTCGCCCTACGTACGCCGCGTGGCTGTTTCCCTGGAGTTATACGGGGTGGACTTTGTGCATGAACCGCTGTCAGTGTTCAGCACTTACGCTGAATTTGCCCAGATCAACCCCGTAGTCAAGGCCCCTACCCTGGTGCTGGACGACGGCACGGTGCTGATGGATTCGAGTCTGATCCTCGATTACCTGGAAGCGCTGGCGCCGGCTGACAAGAAGCTGCTGCCCCAACAACCGGCGGCACGTGCCCGTGACCTGCAACTGCTTGGGCTCGCGCTGGCGGCATGCGAGAAAAGCGTGCAGATCGTCTATGAACACAACCTTCGCCCCGCTGAAAAATTGCATGCGCCGTGGCTTGAGCGCGTTACCGGGCAACTGCTGGCGGCTTATGCGTTGCTGGACAAGCAGCTGGCAGGCAATGAAGCGCTGACCCAGGCGCCGATTACCGCAGCGGTCGCCTGGTCGTTCAGCCAGTTCACCGTGCCCTCGGTGGTGAAAGCCGATGCGTTCCCCAACCTCAAGCGCCATGCTGAACGCCTGGAGCAGCACCCGGCGTTCAAGCGTTACCCCATCGAGTAAGCACCACAATTTAACTGTGGGAGCGGGCTTGCCCGCTCCCACACTCGATGTGCATCATTCTGAAAGTCGCGTGTTATACCCACCCGCCGTCAACGATAAAGTTCTGCGCCGAGCACATCGCCGAGGCATCCGAGGCCAAAAACAGCGCCATGTTGGCGATGTGTTCTGGCATCACGCTGCCGGGCAGGCACTGGCTGCGGGCGATGAGTTCCTTGGCGGCGTCGTCGACCCACATGGCCAGTTGTTTTTCGGTCATCACCCAACCCGGCACCAAGGTGTTGACGCGAATACGGTTGGGCCCCAGCTCACGCGCCAGGGCTCGGGTCATGCCGTGGGCGGCGGCCTTGCTGGCGGCGTATACGGGGTAGCCGGCCGAGGCCATCATCCAGCCCACCGAGCCCAGGTTGATGATCGAGCCGCTACCGGCCTCCTTCATCATGGGCACCACCGCCTTGGCGGCAAAGAAGGCGTGCTTGAGGTTGACCGCAATCAGCTGGTCGAACATGTGCGAGTCGATTTCTTCCAGGCTGTGGCGCACATCGTTCGCTGCGTTGTTGACCAGTACCGTGATCGGCCCCAAGGAATGCTCGAAGCGCCCGATCGCCGCACGGTAGCCGATCTCGTCGGTGATATCGCAGCACTCGAACTCGACACTGTGCCCTTTGGAGTTGAGCAGCGCCGCCAAGCGTTCACCCTGGCTCTGTGCACGGTCCACAAACGCCACCTTGGCACCCTGCGCGGCGAAGGCCCGCACCATGAACTCGCCAATCCCCGAAGCCCCGCCGGAAACCAGCACGGTTTTGTCCTTGAGGTCGGGATAAATCGCTTGCTGGGTAGTCATAACAATCAGTGCTCCGCTTAATTAGTCTTATTTTATTTTGCAAGAACGGCGTTAAAGGCTATAAATCTGCTGTCATATCGACAAAATATCTCAAATTAGTAGAACTATTCCAGCAAAACAACAAAAGGAAGTTCGACCATGAAGCACCCTCGATACCTGCTGTCCGGCCTCGCGCTGTCCATGCTGATCGCCAGCGGTGGCGCGCACGCCGCCGGCCTTAGCAGCGAACACAAACCCTTCGGCAAAACCAACGATGGCACCGCCGTCGAACAGTACGTGTTGCGTAACAGCCATGGCATGCAAGCCACGGTGATCACCTACGGCGGCGTGCTGCAGTCGCTAAAAGTGCCAGACAAACACGGCAAGCTCGACGACGTGGTGCTGGGCTTCGATGACGTGCAAGGCTATCAAGGCGGTACCGCGTTTTTCGGCGCGACCATTGGCCGCTTCGGCAACCGCCTGGCCGGCGGCGCCTTCGAACTCGACGGCAAACGCTACCAGGTACCGCTCAACGACGGCCCTAACTCATTGCATGGCGGCGCCCAGGGCTTCGACAAGCAGGTGTGGCAAGCCAAATCGGTCAAGGACAAGGATTCGGTGGGCGTCACCCTCACCTACCTGTCCAAAGATGGGGAAATGGGCTTTCCGGGCAACTTGAAAACCGAGGTCACCTACCGCCTCAACGACCACAACGAACTGCACATCGACTACACCGCCACCACCGACAAACCGACGGTGCTCAACCTCACCAACCACAGCTACTTCAACCTGGCCGGCGCGGGCAACGGCGACATTCTCAAGCAGGTCGCCACCTTGCACGCCAGCCACTACACACCGGTGAATGCCACCTTGATTCCCACCGGCGAACTGGCGCCGGTCAAGGGCACGCCCATGGACTTCCTGAAGCCTACCGCCATCGGCCAGCACATCAAGGACGACCATCCGCAGCTCAAATTCGCCGAGCCCAAACAAGGTGGCTTCGACTTCAACTGGGCGCTGGATACCAAAAGGGACGTCAAGCAACTGGCCGCCGAGGTGCATGATCCTGAATCAGGCCGACGTTTGCAGCTCTACACCACAGAACCTGGCGTGCAGTTCTATACCAGCAACTTCCTGGACGGTTCGGTGAAGGGCAAAGGCGGCAAGACGTACCAGCACTGGAGTGGGTTTACCTTGGAGACCCAGCATTTTCCGGATGCGCCTAACCAGCCGAGCTTTGCCTCAACGCGTTTGAATCCAGGGCAGACTTACACCCAACACACTATTTTCAAGTTCACCGCTGATTAAATTGTGGGAGCTGGCTTGCCTGCGATGGCGGTGGCACAGGCTACTCAATTATTGCCTGAACCAACGCTATCGCAGGCAAGCCAGCTCCCACATTGGTTTTTCACAGCGCCTGGGTTCAGCGTTGTTTCATGCGGTCGATGACCACGGCCAACAGCAGGATCGAACCGCGGATCACATACTGGTAAAAGGTATCGATGTTCTTCAGGTTCATCGCATTCTCGATGATCGCCAGAATCAACACCCCGGCGATCACATGGCGGATCATGCCGATGCCGCCGCTCAGCGACACCCCACCCAGCACGCAGGCCGAGATCACCGTGAGCTCGAAGCCCTGGCCGATCATCGGCTGGCCGGAGGTCATGCGCGAAGCCAGGATCACCCCGGCCAAGGCGCCGATCAGGCCATGGATGGCGAAGATCAGGATCTTGGTGCGGTCAACGTTCACGCCCGCCAGCAGCGCCGCCTCCGGGTTACCGCCGATGGCCATGGTGTTGCGCCCATAGGTGGTGTAGTTGAGCAGCCAGCCGAAGAACAGGAAGCAGACAATGGTGATCAGGATCGGCACCGGCACGCCGAACAATTGGCCGTTGCCGAACACGAAAAATTGCTCCTGGGACACGCCTACCGCCTTGCCGTCGGCAAAGATGTAAGCCAGGCCGCGCACGATCTGCATGGTCGCCAGGGTAGTGATCAAGGCGTTGACCCGCAGCTTGGCGATCACGATGCCGTTGATCAGCCCCACCATCAGGCCCATCAGCAGCGCTGCACCAATGCCCAGCATCACGCTGTCGGTATCGCGCATTACAATCGCCGCAACTACCCCGGCGCAGGCGATCACCGAGCCTACCGACAGGTCGAAGTGCCCCGAGGCCAGGCAGAACAGCATGGTGCACGCGGCAATACCGACAGTCGAAATCGCCAGGCCCAAGCCGCGCATGTTGAGCGGAGAGAGGAAGTTATCGATCAGCAGCGCGCACAGTACGAAGATGCCCACCGCCGCCAAGAGCATCGCCCAGTTATCGAGCAATGCACGCATATCGAGGGGTTTGCGTGCCGAGGGCAACGCGTTGTTTTGAATGGTCATGGTCGTCTCTCAGTTCGCCAGGCCGCGTGGCAAGGCCAGCTGCAGCAGGTTGGATTCAGTCGCGTGCTCGCGCAGTTGTTCGCCGCGCAGGGCGCCTTCGCACAGCACCAGGATGCGGTCAGAGATGCCCATCACCTCCATCAGGTCGCTGGACACCACGATCACCGCAATGCCACTGGCCGCCAGGTTATGGATGATCTGGTAGATCTCCGACTTGGCGCCGATGTCGA
>NZ_JBZXEA010000031.1:0-11565 GCF_058725345.1 Pseudomonas sp. DW-iso17
GTGGGGTTTCCCCATGTGAGAGTAGGTCATCGTCAAGATTAAATTCCGAAACCCCTGTTTGCTAACACAAACAGGGGTTTTGTTTATGTAGAAGCTCATGAATTTCACCGGCACGTTGCCAACACAACGGTCTGGTACACAGAATTTCTTGACGACCATAGAGCATTGGAACCACCTGATCCCATCCCGAACTCAGCAGTGAAACGATGCATCGCCGATGGTAGTGTGGGGTTTCCCCATGTGAGAGTAGGTCATCGTCAAGATTGAATTCCAAAACCCCTGTCTGCTAACGCAGACAGGGGTTTTGTCGTTTAGGGCAGCCATCACAGCGAATCTGCCTTATCCCTACCGCCTGTCGGTTTCCTACGCTAAAAGAAGATGCTTCTCACAAATTTCTAAGATTTGTCGAAGTTTGGCCGAAAGCCTGACGAGCCATGCGTGCACCGAAATAGAGCGACCGCAGAGTCCGCCTATCCCGTTACATGGAATGTTCCACTCGGCACGCTCACCCCCCTTTGGCAAAAGAAGTCGATGAAATGAATCTCAAGTTCAGTCATAAAATTCTGTTGGCCGCGTCAGGCGTCGTGGTTTTAGCCTTCGCGCTATTTACGCTCTACAACGACTACCTGCAGCGCAGTACCATCAGGCAAAACCTGACATCGTCCATCCAGCAATCCGGCGAGCTGACCGCCAGCAGTGTGCAGAACTGGCTCAGTGGTCGCATCCTGGTCCTCGAGAATCTGGCGCAGAACGTTGCCCACCAAGGCAGTGCGGCCGACCTTCCTGGTTTGGTCGATCAGCCAGCATTCACCACCAATTTCCAGTTCACCTATGTAGGTCAAACCAACGGGGTATTCACCCAGCGCCCTGACGCGAAGATGCCTGACGACTATGACCCTCGTCAGCGCCCTTGGTACAAGCAAGCAGTAGTCGCGGACAAAACCATGCTTACTCCGCCTTATATGGCGGCTGTGGGCGGTCAGATCGTGACAATTGCCATGCCGGTGAAAAAGAACGGCGAGTTATTGGGTGTTGTCGGTGGTGACCTGAGCCTGCAGACACTGGTGAAGATCATCAACTCGGTAGACTTCGGTGGTATCGGCCATGCGTTCCTGGTCAGCGGTGATGGCCAGGTCATCGTCAGTCCAGACCAGGACCAGGTGATGAAGAACCTCAAGGACATCTACCCTGGCACCCATGTGCGCATTGAGAAGCTCAATCAGGACGTTGTCCTCAACGGTCAGGATCGCATCCTTTCCTTCACGCCTATCAGCGGCTTGCCTGGCGCTGACTGGTACATAGGCCTGTCGATCGACAAAGAAAAAGCCTATGCCCCACTAGGCAAATTCCGCACTTCGGCCTTGATTGCGATGTTGATCGCCGTTGTGGCCATTGCGGTGCTCCTGAGCCTGTTGATTCAAGTCCTGTTGCGCCCGCTGACCACCATGGGCGTGGCCATGCAGGACATTGCCCAAGGCGAAGGTGATTTGACCCGACGTCTGGACGTGACCAGCAAAGACGAGTTCGGCGAGGTCGGCAGCGCATTCAATCAGTTCGTCGAGCGAATCCACGCGTCGATTTCCGAAGTGTCTTCGGCAACGCGCCAGGTGCACGATTTGTCCCAGCGTGTGATGGCTTCATCTAATGCGTCGATCATCGGTTCTGACGAACAGAGCGCGCGTACCAACAGCGTAGCCGCAGCCATCAACGAACTAGGGGCTGCCACCCAGGAAATCGCGCGCAACGCCGCGGATGCGTCCCAGCACGCCAGTGGTGCCAGCGAACAAGCTGACGATGGTCGTAAAGTGGTGGAGCAAACCATCCAGGCGATGTCTGAGTTGTCGCAGAAGATCAGCCTGTCCTGCACTCAGATTGAAACCCTTAATGCCAGTACCGACAACATCGGGCACATCCTGGATGTGATCAAAGGTATTTCCCAACAAACCAACTTGCTCGCCCTCAACGCGGCGATCGAAGCGGCCCGTGCTGGTGAAGCCGGGCGTGGCTTTGCCGTGGTGGCGGATGAAGTGCGTAATTTGGCGCACCGCACCCAGGAGTCGGCAGAAGAAATCCACAAGATGATCACTTCGCTGCAAGTGGGCTCGCGTGAAGCTGTGACCACCATGAACGCCAGCCAGGCTTCCAGCGAAGAAAGCGTCGAAGTCGCCAACCAGGCAGGTGAGCGTCTGGTCAGCGTGACGCAACGTATCGTTGAGATCGACGGCATGAACCAATCCGTCGCGGCCGCCACCGAAGAGCAGACCGCAGTGGTTGAAACCCTCAACGTCGATATCAACCAGATCAACTTGCTAAACCAGCAGGGTGTGGCCAACCTCAACGAGACGCTCAAGGACTGCGATGCGCTGTCCCAGCAGGCCAGCCGACTGAAGCAATTGGTCGATAGCTTCAAGATCTGATCCTGACCGCATCGGAGCGAGGCCTCTCGCTCCGATCGCTTGGCCTCACGTCCAGGGTGCTATTCAGAGGAAGTTGATAGCGCTCAGGTAGTCGCAGCCTTTGCGTAACAGCGCCTGGCTCTTGGGTGGATAGCACATCCCCATTTTTTCCAAGCCCCACCGGGCATTGTCGTAACGGATCATCGATGTATCACCGATGTCTTCGCCCAGTCCGTCCAGGTAAAAGCCCAGCACCCCGAACAACGCGTTATTGCGGCTCACTTTGCGCAGCGCCCGTTGCCAGTGTTCAATGCTTACCCGGTCAAAAGCGTGTCCAGCCTCGCTGAAGGCGTCGAGGTACTGGTCCCAACTCAAGGGCAGCGGGTTGTGCAGGTTGAACACATTTCGCCCAGGGTCAAAGTGAGCGCTGTGGAAGGCGATGAAACGCGCCAGGAAGTCCACCGGCATCAGGTCGAAATTGGCGTCCAGTCGCGGGACCATCCCTAATTGCAGAGACCCCTTGAGCATCAACATCAAGCGGTTTTTCTGTGGCTGGCAAACGCCGTTCTGGCTGTTGAAGCTGATATTTCCCGGCCGATGAATATTGACCCAGGCCCCTTGCTCAACTGCCCGTCCTAATAGCCGCTCGGCTACCCACTTGGAGAGGTTGTAGCCATTTTTCACATAGAGCGGCAGTGCGCGTCGGGCAGGCGCTTCAAGCACGTACCCGTCGACGTCTACGCTGCTGCAGGCTGAGAGCGTCGAGATGAAATTGAGGACCTTCTTGCAATGGGTCTCGCAAAGACGCAGGCATTCCAGCACCGGCTCGACGTTGTCCTTTGCGAGTGAGGCGTAATCCCTCACATGATTGACCTGCGCGGCGTTATGCACCAACACGCCGTAATGACGGGCGAGGTGCTCGTACACGTCGTCGGCCAAGCCCAGGCGAGGTTTACGAATATCGGCGGCGTATACCTGTACTCGGCTCAGGTCCAGATGTTCCAAGCGGTATTCACGTAATGCCTGGGCGAACCTTGCCGCCGCCGAATGGCCGGGCAACTCACGCACCAGGCACGCCACGTCCTGCGCCCCGCCAGCCAGCAGTGCCTGGACGATATGCACCCCGACAAAGCTGTTTGCGCCAGTAACGATGGCTTTGCGCGAATCTCCCGCAAGGGTGTCGGGCAGAACCTCGACCTTCAGTGCGCGCGTCGCATCTTGCTCCATCTGGTTGGACGGTTTATCCGGCAGCGTGCCGCCATCCATGAGTGCGGCCAATGTGCGAATGGTCGGCGTCTCAAAAAAGGGGCTCAGGCAGAAGCTGCGGCCAAACTGCTCGCGCAGGCGTAGCAACAGAGTCGACAACAGGATGGAGTGGCCACCGAGGTTGAAAAAACTCTCATCAATCGAGAGTTCGCCTGCGGGTAATCCCAGCAGCTCACCCCACACGTCAGCCAGTTGTGCCTGCAAAGGGTCTTGTATGCGACAGCGATCCCTCCCGATGGGTATGGGTATTGGCATGGCCAACAAGGCCTTGCGATCGATCTTGCCGTTATTCGAACGGGGCATGCATGCCAGTTCGCTCCAAGCGCTGGGCTGCATATGCACGGGCAACCACTGCCGAGCATGTTCCTTCAGGCTTGCCAGCGTAGCGCCAGATTCCGGCTGGGCGGCAAAGCCGATGACTCTGTGTGCCGTATCGATCACCACTGCCACTTGGCGAAACAAGCGACTATCGCGCAAGCACTGTTCAATATCCTGAGGCTGAACTCGAAACCCGCGGATCTTGACTTGCTCATCCCTGCGGCCGCCCAGCTCGATGCCCTCTTGCGTCCATTTTGCCAAGTCGCCGCTGCGATAAGCCTGTAGCACTTGGCCATTTGGCAGTGTCAGCGCCACGAACGGATTGTCGGGCCGCGATGGTGTATTTGAATAACCCAGGCTTACTCCGGGACCGACAATGTACAAGTCGCCCATTACCTGTTCATCCACGGGCTGCAGGTTCTCGTCGAGAATCAGCACCTGGCTGTTAGCGATGGGGAGGCCGATATTGCGATGGCTGTCACCTCGTTGGAATACCCGATGGGTCGCCAACACAGTGGCCTCGGTCGGCCCATAGAGGTTATGCAGCTGGCATTGACCGGCCAGTTGTTCGATCACGCAGGGCTCGCAGAAATCACCTCCGGTCAGTAAATGAGTCATGCCCAATGGCTGATCCAGCGGCAGGATGCTGAGCAGTGCCGGTGGCACAAACCCATGAGTGACGCGTTGCTTGCGAATCAGCTCTACCAGTTGCTGAGGGTCGTGACGTTGGTCTGGGCTGGGGACAATCAACGCGGCGCCAACGATCAATGCAGGGAAAATATCGATCAGTGAAGAATCGAAGCCCAGTGGCGAAAACTGCAGGACGCGACTGTGTTGATCCAACGCCACGCAACTGACGAGCCAGGCCGTGAAATGCGCCAGGTTGTATTGGCTCAGCAGTACCCCCTTGGGCTGGCCCGTCGTACCCGAGGTGAACAGTGCCACGCACGGCTCGTCGGCACGGGGATGACGGTGCATCAGCGGTTGCGTCATGTCGGCGCTGTGCGCGGCAACCTGGCTCACATCAAGTGAAACGAAACGCTCTCGCAATGGGTGCTGGCCATTCTCCAGCAGCACACAGGCCTTGAGGCTGGTCAGCATGCAGTGCTGGCGTTGCTCCGGGTGGTCAGGCACCAGCGGCAAATACACGGCGCCACAGCCAAGCACCGCGAGAATGCTGGCGTACAACTCGGCAGATTTCTCCAGGCATACGCCGACCACTTGTGGAGCCTCGGCATCCTCCAGCAAGGGAAGCAGGCGTTGTTGAATAGCCATGGCTTGTTGCTGGAGCTGCCGATAAGTCAGCGCATGACCGGCGATGTTCAGCACTGTTCGATGTGCGAAGGTATTGAGGCTGGCCTGCAGCCGTTCGATCATGGGCGTTCGGGCCGCTTGCAACAAGGCAGGGTCCGCCGTGTGGTTGAACCGGTGCATGAAAGCCAAGGCATCCAACTCCTGCAGGCCCTGTTCAGGCCAGGCGTTAGCAGCGGCCGTTGCCGAGAAGTAGGCGGGGTCTCTTGAAAAACCGCAGACCAACAAAGCAGCCCACTCCACCACTGCATTCGTTGCCTGCTGACGCAACCGCTGCCCATTGCCGCTGGGTTCCTGGGCAACGTCGTGCACCGTCAGCAGGCGCCGCTCCCGGTCATAGCAGCGCAACTGCAATGAGGGCAGCCCGTGTTCGCAGAGCGGGCCGATACCCACGCGCAAGCTTAACCATGGCGCACTGGCGGGCGAGGGCGGCAGCGGCTGACTCCCGTCTTCAATAACCAGATCCACAGACACCGTTCCTGCCACATGCCCATACTGCTCCAGCTCCTGCTTGAGCGCCGCCAGAGCGTTAGTGGTACCACGCCACTCGATCTGCAAGCGCCTCATGCCAACCTCATCGATACGGGCAGATAGTCGCGCAGGGCTCGTGCCACGCTGGGGGTTTGCAGTACGCCGCTGTGGTGCAGAAAGCCCATGATATTGGCCACCAGCGGATGTTGGTGGGTGATGGGAAAATCCAGCGCCCGGATTTCGTCGCACAGTGCCACGCGAGTGTGGGCACTGATCGTCAAGTGTTCGATCAGTTGCAGATCGAAGTCTTTTTGTAGCTCGTTGGTCAGGTAGTGCGTCAGGAATACGGGCAGGGCTTGAGCAATGTGGTCGCGATCTTGCGAGCTTGCCGACTGCCAGTAGAGGCGCACCAACTGTGTCCAGAACCGCGCATGCCGCCCTTCATCAAACAGATGATCGGCCATCAGGCCGCGGACAGAGGATTTGACGCTGGCGTCTTTGGAAAACGCTGCGACGTCATGGGTGACGGTGTTCTCGGCGATGGCGACGCCGATCAGCTCAACGGCATCGTGCAAATATGTCGGTACCTGCGCCTGGGCTGCCGGAAGCGCGCGGCTCAGTTCAATTTGCCCGGGTAGATCGAGCGGTTGAATCCCGGTCATTGCCACGGCTTGCTGAAGGAAATCCAGGGCTACCAGCGCGTGGTAATCCTCGTCGACAACGACCGTCATCGCGTCGTAACGGCAGGCGAGCGGGAAGGGCAGGGAGAAGCGATTTTTAGCAATGCTGCGCGCGGTTTTGTCGACGATCTCGGTTTCGAAAATCACCACGTCATTGATGAATTTGTAGAAGCTTTGCACCAGCACGAAGTTGCGCCATTGCGGGCAGTGCTTGAGAAAGGTTGCACTCAGCACCAGAGGCTGGCGGCACAGGGGGAAGATGAGTTTGTCGTCGTCTTCCAACATCCGCCGGGGGCGTGTGCGGATGGTTGCGCGACGTTCCCAGTCATCGGCAAAGGATTGGTAGCTGACGGCGTTCACGGACGTACCTCTTGCATCGAGGCCAGCACGTCGTCCCAGAGGGTAATACGACTTTCCACGGCGCCCAGGGCGGCGCTATCGGCTTGTTGCTGACGACTGGGGTCGGCGTCGATCAGGTGCGTTAGCAACTGTTGCGCCGCAGGGCCGTGGTCATCGCCGTCCAATTCGATATGGCGGTTGAGGTAGTAACATAACGTAGGGGCCTGCCGACCTATGAAAGCATGGCTATGCAAAAGCCCCTTGAACATTGACGGAATCACACTCTCGCGGCCATGCAGGAACGCCGCCGCCACACAGTGGGTCGGGGCGCTCAAGGCGATTTGTAAGGTGCTGTCGACGAAGCGGGCCACGCCCAGGGGAGCATCGCTCATTTGCAAGGCCGCGCTTACCTCCACTCCCTGGCTTTGCAGGTCGATGAAGCGAGTGATTGCGACGGTGCTGGCGCCCACTTCCGTCATCGCGTCAAGGTACAGCTCGAAGTGGCTGCAATAGCCCCGTGTCGGGTGTTCGTCCGTCTCTTCAGCCAGCACGATTTCATTGATCAGGCGGGCATCGCGGGGGGCAGCGCAGGGGAGCCAGGGTAACTGTGTGCACGTGAGGTCCTGTTGCAGGCGTTTGGTCAGGCTCATGAAGTCCCAGACCGCAAATACATGGTGTTCCATAAAGTGTTGTAACTTGCCAACGGTGGTTATTTCTATAAATAACGGGTGGTCGAACAGTTTTTGTTTTTTTTGCTCAAGTAAATAGTGATGCATGGTTGACGCCTATAGTTGTTGCGAGTGCTTTAAAAGCAGTGTTGGACTGTTATAGTTGTGAGTGCAAGAGTAACTTGATCGCGTTCACGCGCACGGCGCTACCATTTAAATAGGCGGCCGCAGCGGTATGGGAAGGCGTGGCTTGCTGAGCGAAGATAATAAGCTGATTGAATGTTTGAACCGGTATGCAAATGTATTAAAGGACTTTGCCGATGTTTATATGTGCGGTAAATTGCCCGGCTATAGGTGGGATTTTTCCGTGCACTAAGTCGGCGTTAATCGTTCTTTAGTTATTTTTTAAATATTTCTGATGGAGCAACAACCCTGATAGGGAAGCTGCTCCATCACCTGAGGATTAAGGGCAAAAGCAAAAAAACTTACTGCACGGCTTTTTTGTCGGCGCTCTCAAGGCTGCTGAGGTAGGTGGCGATCACCTCCATGCCTCGCATCAAGTGGTTACGCAACGTCAGGATGCTCTCCTCGACCTTCTTCTGCGCCACCAGGCTCAGCAGTTCGCGGTGATCTTCCTGGGAGGTCTCGCCCAGCCCCATCGCCTCAAGGTTGAAGCGCAGGAAGCGTTCCTCCTCATTCAACCCGTGCTCGACCAGGGTGAGCAGTCGCTGGTTGGGCGCCTTGCCATATAGCACCATGTGAAACAGGCGATTGAGGCGACCAATCTCGGTGTAGTCTTTTTCGCTTTCCAGCGAATTGATACAAGCCTCGGCTTGAGCAAGGTCCGCGTCGGTGAGCAGCGGAATCGACAGGCGCAAGGCTTCGGACTCCAGCAACATGCGCAAGGCATAGGTCTCTGCCGAATTGTCCTCGATCAAGGGGGCAACGACGGCACCCTTGTGAGTCACCACATGCAGCAAGGATTGCGCCTCCAGCTGGCGCAAAGCTTCACGCACGGGCATGCGGCTGACGCCGAACAGGCTGGCCAGTTCTTGCTGGCGCATGGCGGTGCCACAGGGCAATCGCCCATCGAGGATGGCATTACGCAAGGTTTCTTCAATAACGGAGCGCGCAAGATGGGCGGGAATAGGCCCGCTGATTTTGATGCTGCTTAATGGGTTCGGCTTCTGCGTCACGGTTGCGCTATCCTCCTTTCTTGAATAATAGGTTGGCTAATTGGATCCAAAGAACACTAAAGATGGGCCAGGCGCTTGTCAAACAGCCAGAGTTTCCGTTTGTAAGGGCTTACACAGCATACTTTGTGTCTCTCACAGGAGGCGGTTATAAAATCACCGCCTACTGTGATGATTGCACTGTGCCATTGTTTTTTGTAGGGCCAGGCTTCACCATTCCTTGAAATTCCGTCTCTTTCATGGACTGAACACTTTGGCGGTAAGTTTTATTCCCTATCGACTGCTTTGCTGGCTTTTATCAGCAATTTTACTGGCTGGCCTGATGCTCGGCGGGCTGCGTGCCGATTGGGATTTCTCGCAGATCAGCCGCAAGGCCACCGCCGTCTACGGCCCGTTGGGGCAAGGCCAGCAACGTATCGACGCCTGGCAGCGGCTATTGGCGAGCGAAAAACAGGTCAGCGAGCAGGACCAGCTCAAGGTCGTCAATTTGTTCTTCAACAAGCAAATGACCTACGTGGAAGACATCGATCTCTGGCACGTTGTCGATTATTGGGAGACACCCGTCGAAGCACTCTGGAAAGGCGCCGGTGACTGCGAAGACTACGCCATCGCAAAGTATTTCAGTTTGCGTCACCTGGGGGTGTCCAGCGACAAATTGCGCATTACCTACGTCAAGGCCTTGCGGCAGAATCGGGCGCACATGGTCCTGACCTATTATTCGACCCCAGACGCTGTCCCACTGGTGCTCGACAGCCTGATGGATGAGATCCTGCCGGCCACTCGTCGCACCGATCTGGTCCCGGTGTACTCATTCAACGCCGAGGGGCTGTACTTGCCCGGTGCCAAGGGCAACAAGAAAGTCGGTGATACCAAACGCTTGTCGCGCTGGCAGGATGTGTTGAGAAAAATGCGTGCGGAAGGCTTCCCAGCCGAGCCTGCCAACTAGGAGTAACTGATCGGATGTCTCTGTTCAAACAGCTATTGATTGCAATCTGTCTGTTCCTGGTGGTCGCCTTCAGCGGCAGCTTCATGGTCAGCCTGGAAAGCTCGCGCACCCAATACGTCAACCAACTGCGCTCCCACGCCCAGGATGCCGCAACGGCGTTGGCGCTGTCGCTGACCCCGAATATCGATGACCCAGCCATGGTGGAGCTGTTGGTCAGCTCGATCTTCGACAGCGGTTACTATGCCAGCATCCGCGTCGTGGACCTGGCCACCGACAAAACCATCGTCGAGCGCAGCGGTATTCCCGACAACAACGGCGTGCCCAACTGGTTCGTCAAGCTGATCGGCCTGGAGCCGGCGGGCGGTGATGCCCTGGTCAGCCGTGGCTGGGAACAGGCCGCACGGGTAGAAGTGGTCAGCCATCCGATGTTCGCCCTGGCCAAGCTCTGGCAAAGCGCCCTGGGTAGCCTGGGCTGGTTGCTCTTGTGCGGTGCGGTCAGCGTGGTGCTCGGTGGGCTGTTGCTGCGCCGGCAATTGAAGCCGTTGGACTATATGGTCAAACAGTCCCACGCCATTGCCCGCCGTGAGTTCCTCAGCCTGCCTGACTTGCCCCGCACGCCTGAACTGCGGCGGGTGGTGCAGGCCATGAACCAGATGGTGGAAAAGCTCAAGGCGCTGTTCCAGGAGCAGGCCGAGCGTAGCGAAAAACTGCGCACCGAATCCTATCAGGACAACCTCACCGGCCTCGCCAACCGCCGTTATTTCGAGATGCAGCTCAACGCCCGCGTCAGTAACCCGGAAGAGACCAACTCCGGCTACCTTCTGCTGCTGCGGGTCAAGGACCTGGCCGGCCTCAACCAGCGCCTGGGTGGCCAGCGCACCGACCAGTTACTGCAAGCGGTTGGCGAACAACTACTGCGCCAGTGCGCGCCGTACCCGGAAACCCATAACCTCGTCACCCGTATTCGTGGCGGTGAGTTCGCCGTGCTGGCGCCGGGGTTGATGCGTGAAGAAGCGATGCAGCTGGCGCAAAACCTGGAAAGCACTTTGCTCAGCCTGCAAGCGACCGGCGCCAGTGACGTTACGCCGGTCGCCTATATCGGCCTGGCGCCGTTCAGCCATGGCGACGCGCCCCAAGCCCTGCTGACCCTGGCCGATCAGGCCCTGGCCCAGGCCCAAGCGCAGGGCGACACCAGTTGGGTGTGCCTGGACCGCAGCGCCGCCGCCAGCGTGGGAGACGATCACCATGCCTGGCACACCTTGTTGGACCAGGCCCTGACCCAGCAGCGCTTCCAGCTGTACTTCCAGCCGGTTGTCGCCAGCCAGGACCCACAATTGGTCTTGCATTACAAAGTACTGTCGCGCTTGCAGGACGAAGACGGCCACACCATACCGGCCGGGCGCTTCCTGCCGTGGCTTGAGCGCTTTGGTTGGTCAGCCCGCCTGGACCGCCTGATGCTGGAGCAGGTGCTCAAGCAGATGGCCAGCCACACCGAGAACCTGGCGCTGAATCTTTCGGCCGCGACCTTGCAAGATACCCAGGCCCTGAACCGCGTTTATGACCTGCTACGCCAGCACAGCAACCTGGGCCCGCGCCTCACCCTGGAGATTGGTGAGGAGCAACTGCCTGAGCAGCCCGTGCTGGAACAGATGACCCAGCGCCTGCGCGAACTGGGCTTCTCCCTCAGCCTGCAACGTTTCGGTGGGCGGTTCAGCATGATCGGTAACCTGGCGCGCCTGGGCCTGGCGTACCTGAAGATCGACGGCAGCTACATTCGCGCCATCGACCAGGAAAGTGACAAGCGCCTGTTTATCGAAGCTATTCAGCGAGCGGCCCATAGCATTGACCTGCCGCTGATTGCCGAGCGTGTAGAGACCGAGGGCGAACTGAAGGTGATTCGTGAGATGGGGATTTTCGGCGTGCAGGGCCAACTGTTTGGCGAGCCCGCGCCCTGGAAATAATTTACCTGTAGGAGCG
>NZ_JBZXEA010000031.1:11665-17457 GCF_058725345.1 Pseudomonas sp. DW-iso17
GTAGGAGCGGTTGGATTAAATCAATCCTTTCTCGTCATCATCGATCAACTGGCTCAACCCACCCAACGCTTCCCGCGCCTGGTTACGGTCCATCAACTTGGCCTGGGCTGCCGGCGGCAGGTCGGTCACGCTGATTACGCCTTTGCGGGTCAGCACCTGGATCAAGTCATCCAGCACCCGGATCATCTCCAAGTCGCTCTGTTTGAGCTGGGCCAGGCTGGTTTCCACCACTTCGTTGGCGTACCAGGCCTGGATCTCATGGTGATCGGCCGGCAGGGTTTCAGTGGATTCGGTAAAGGCGATAGCCTCTACGCGAACCAGTGCGCCCTGTGCATCACGTTGCACGTAAAACATAACAACCCCTCGAAAATGCGCCACAGGCGTTCAACAGCATAGGTCAACGCTGCGTGTATGGGCGTGAGTATGCGATGCACCGTCCGCCAGGGCCAGCGACCCGCAGGCCAAAAAAACGGCCGCCTGAAAGGGCGGCCGATTAATCGTGTCTTAAGTGTGGTCGATCTTGATGGTCGGGTCGGCACCACTGATCAGCGAGTTGATGCTGGTGTGGGACCAGTCGTTGCCTTCCAGCTTGATCGTCACATCGGCATTGGCCAGGCCACCAGCGGCGTTGAGCTTGCCTTCACTGCTCACTTGCAGGGTCGACACGCCGTCTACCGTGGTGATTTTGAGGTAGTTGTCGATGGTGCTGTCGGTTTCACCTTTCAACAAATCACGCAGATCAATGCGGTCGCCTTCCGAGGCCTTGAAGTCCTTGATCACATCGTTGCCGATGTCGCCAGACTTCCACACAAAGGTGTCGGCACCCGAGCCACCGATCAGGATGTCGTTGCCCTGGCCGCCGATCAGCGTGTCGTTGCCGGTGCCACCCAGCAGGATGTCATTGCCTTTGCCGCCATCGAGTGTGTCGTTGCCGCCTTGGCCGAACAAGATGTCGTCGCCAGCGCCGCCCAACAGCGTGTCGTTGGCATCCTTGGCGCCGGAGACGTCGAAGTCCACATAGTGTTCGGTGACGTACTGGTGAACGTTAGAGGCGGTCACCGCAGAGACAGCCACGCCGGTTTTCTGCGCGACAAAGGCCTGCAGTGCGTTGTAACCCTCGCCATTGATCCCGCTGAAACTCACCAGGTCGCCGAACAGGATGTCGTTGCCGTCGCCACCGCTGACGGTGTCCGCGCCCGGCAACGTCGCCTCGGTGTGGCCGAGGATAGCGTTGGCGAGGTCCTTCGGATCGATGTTGGCCTGTGGCTTGCCATCGCTGTCGTACGGTGCCAGCTGATTCAAGCTGACCCCACTATTGAGGCCGATGGCTTCTACGCCACCTGTGGACAGACCTTTAAGCAGTGCGAACGCGCTGTTGGAGTTGAGGGTGGTGGAGTAGTCGGTATCGTATCCGAGGCCGCCTTGCACCGATATTTCATAGGTGCCATCCCCTTGGGCGTGGATGATTCCCTTGTTGTATCCCCAGCCGTAAGACCAGAGGGTCACCTTGCCGGCAGAGTTGATATCAAGGTAGTTATTCGAATCGATGTTGATCCGGGTGGCGGTACCTATGGTGTAGTTGTTCATGGTGACGACATCATCGAGCCTGACGTTGCCGTACAAGTACGGGTTGGTCTGCTCGGACGCTTGGTAAAACGTCGGCTGACCATCGGTGATGAAGTACGTTGTATTAATAGCGCCAGTGTTGCCAGTCGCCTGGGCACTTTTGAAGAAGTTGGACGCGGCCTTGAACACGTCTTCGTAGTTGGTCCCGCCGGTAGACACCATGGAGTCCAGGACTTTCTGCAGCGAGTCCAATGCACCTGGGTCTTTCAGGTTGACTGTCACCGTGCGATTGACCTGGTCGCTGAAATCCGCCAGGAAGATATTCACAGTGCCGGAGGTGCTGGCGCCGATACTGTTTTTCAGCGAGTTGAACGTGGTAGTCAGCGAGGTTTTTGCCGCTGCTATCGAGTCCGCACCCATACTGCCCGATGTATCGATCATGAACGCGATGTTGTAGTTCTTGCCCTGCACCACGTTCAGGCCGGCGATGTCGGCCACGACGATGTCGTTGCCATCGCTGCCATTGATGGTGTCGCTGCCCGAGGTGCCGGTGACCGAATTGTAGGTCGCCGGATGCACCGTGACTGGCAATTGCGCGGTGGTGGTCGCTGAACCGCCGATGCTCTCGGTGGAAGTCGAGGTGACTGTCAGGTTGAACTGGCCGCTGTAGTAGGTCGGCGGCTTGATGCTCAGCGTGTTCAGGTCCCAGCCGGTGACATTCACTTCGCCCACGGTTTTACCCGCAGTAAAGGTGTGCCCCGATGCGTCGGTAAGCACCGAGCCTGCCGGAATGCCGCTGATCTTCACGCTCAGGGTTTCGGAGCCGTCGGTGTCGGTCAGCGCGGTGGTGACCTTGGACAGTTTGACCGTCCCGTTCTCCTGGCCTTCGTTGAGCTTGTAGCCCACGTAGTAACCGTCGCCGTTGCTGCCATGCAGGTCGGATACGGTGACGCCGGCGTTGGTCAGGTCGGTAAGGCCGGTGTACAACGGCACGGTGCTGGTGCTCAGGTTCTGCACCGCCCCGCCGTTGATCGACAGGTTAACGTCGAAGCTGCCTGGGCCCGCCTGGTTGGCCTGGTAGATCTCAAGGCTGTAGTAACCGGTGGTGGTTGGCGTGAACGAGCCGCTGAACTTGCCGCTGTTGGTGCCCCACAAACCGCTGGCAACATCTTTACCGCCAACGTTGACCACCACGCTGTCATCGGCGATACCGCTGAAGGTGTAGCTCTTGCCCGCTTCCATGTAGATCAGGCCGGAGATCTTGGAACCAGAACCGGCGGTGACGTTGTCGACGGACTCGACGTTGGTCACCACGGAGGTGTTGTTGGGGGTGCCCGCGTTGTCGATGGCTTTTTTCAGTACGTCTGGCGCAGCGCCATTGCCGTTGTTTCCAAGGCCGGCGATGTTGTTCCAGCCCTGTTTGACCAGCCCGGTCGAGGCAACGTTGTTGTCCGCCACGCTGAGGGTCGGTGCGTCGGCCACTGGGGTGATATCCACTTTCACCGTGGCGCTGGTGCCCAGGTCCTTGCCATCGGTTGGCTGGAACTTGAACTGCGCGTAATCCGCCTGCTTGTTACCCACGCCAGTGCCGCCGTAACCGTCGGCGCCGGACTCGTTGGCATTCGGCGTAAAGCGCAGTTGGCCGCCATCGATCTGAGCCTTGGTAAAGGTCTGGCCGCTGCTCACGTTGGTCCAGGTGGTGCCATCCGCCGCCAGGTATTGCAGCTTGCCGGCTACCGGCAGCTCGGTGATTTTCACCCCGAGGCTGGCTTGTGGCGAGTCCACATCGCTCACGCCGAAGTTGGCCCAGGTCAGGGCCAGCGCGGTGTCTTCCGTACCGGTCACGGCACCGCCAGTGGCCACTGGTGCATCGTTGACCGCTACCACGTTGACGGTGGTGGTGGCCACGTTGGAGTAGTTGCCGCCATCGGTCACCGTCACGGTGATGGTGCGGGGCGTGGTGCTCGGGTCGTGGCTGTTGTTGGTGAACGTGATGTTCTGGATACGCTGCATGTAGTCAGCCAGCGTCGCACTGCCGGACAACGTCAGGGTAATAGTGCCCGTCTGGTTGTTGGTGCTGACGCTGATGCCATTCACGCTATTGCCCAGATTGAGGGCATCACCAGCCTGTGCGTTGGTCAGCGTGACCGTCGCGCCCGTCAGCAGTGTGCTGTCTGGGTCAGTGATCTTGATGTCCGTGTCGGCGATCGACACGCCCGGCCCGGCGGTACCCTCGGTAAACGTCGTCTTGTAATCGGCACCCGTGGCGCCGCTGGAGTTGTTGGCATCCAGGTCGATCACCGGCGGAGCATCGTTGTCGAGGATGTTGGTGGTGACAGTGCCTTTGTCGATCACCAGGTTCTCGAAGTTGCCTCCGGTGACCTTGTCGATGGTGATGACGATCTGTTCCGTAGGCTCGGTAATCTTGTCGTCGAGCGTGCGGATATCAAACGGCACACTGCTGGAGCCTGCCGGGATCTTCACGGTATACACGCCAGTGAAGTCCGAACCGTCAGTGGCGGTGCCGCTGTATTTGAGCGTCACGGTCACATCCGTTTGCGGCGGGTTGGTCAAGGTCAGGGTGTAGTGGGCGGTGCCACCTTCAGTGACCGAACCGTCGCCCGTAATGCTGATTTTGGTATCAGTCACTACATCCGTGACCTTGGTGACTGCGGGGCTGCCATCAACAATCAGATGCTCGTACTTGTCGCCACCGCTGACCACGCCGGTGATCTTGGCGCTGACATCATTGGCGCCGACATAGGCATCGTTCGGTGCGGTAGCCGTCGTGAAGCTGGTGGACTTGCCGCTGCCAATGGTGATGGTCGAGCCGTTATCCAGCCTTACCACCAGGTCGGAGCCCACGTTGTTCACGGCCGCGCCGTTTTTGTCGACCAGGGACGCGGTGTAGACGATCTGCCCGCCCTCGCTGACCGAGCCAGTGGCCTTGAGCACCACTGTCACGTCATCGATGGTGTCGTTGACGGTGGTCGTGGCGCCTGCAGGAGTGATGGTCACCCCCTCGAAATTGCCGCCGGTGGTGCCGGTGATCTTGACGGTCTGGGTGCTCTTGTCGATGAACACGTCATCGGTAGGCGCCGGGACGGTCACCGTGCCCACGGTCTCACCTTGCTTGATGGTGATGCTCGAACCGTTGTCGAGCTGCACCACCATGTCACTGCCGGCCTTGTTGCTCAAGGTGGCGGTGTAGGTGATCTGGCCGCCTTCGTTGACCGCGGTTGGGGCGGTCAGGGTGACGGTGGTCAGGTCGGTGGTGCCCGGTGTGTCGGTGACGGTGGTGTTCACCGCCGTCGTGCCCGGCACCAGGTTCTCGAAGTGCTCGCCGCCAGTCACGCCTTTGATGGCGGTGGTGACGGTTTGGTCGCCTTTGTAGACGTCGTTTGGCGCTACGGTGGTGATGGAACCGCTCGACTGATTCACACCGATGGTGATGGTTTTGCCATTGTCCAAGGTGACGGTCAGCGGATTGGTGATGTTGGTCACCGCTGCGCCGTTTTTATCCACAAGGCTGGCGGTGTAGACGATGTTGCCGCCTTCGCCAACGGTGGTAGTGGCGGTCAGGACCACATCGACTTTGTCGATGGTGTCGTTGATCGTGGTGGTGGCGCCATTGCCGGCAACTTCGAGTTTTTCGAAGTTGCCGCCGGTGGTCTCGGCGATCTTGACGGTTTGGGTGCTCTTATCGATAAACACGTCATCGGTAGGCGCAGGGACAGTGACGGTGCCAACAGTTTCGCCGGCCTTAATGGTGATGCTTGAGCCGTTGTCGAGTTTCAGCGTGACGTCGGTGCCGGCCTTGTTGCTCAAAGTTGCGGTGTAGGTGATCTGACCACCTTCGTTAACGGCACTTGGCGCAGTCAGCGTCACGGTGGTGGTGTTATCGGTACCCGGTGTGTCCGTAACGGTGGTGTTCACCGCGGTAGTGCCAGGGACCAGATTCTCGAAATGCTCGCCGCCGGTCACGCCTTTGATGGCGGTGGTGACGGTTTGGTCGCCTTTGTAGACGTCGTTTGGCGCTACGGTGGTGATGGAACCGCTCGACTGATTCACACCGATGGTGATGGTTTTGCCATTGTCCAAGGTGACGGTCAGCGGATTGGTGATGTTGGTCACCGCTGCGCCGTTTTTATCCACAAGGCTGGCGGTGTAGACGATGTTGCCGCCTTCGCCAACGGTGTTGGTGGCGGTCAGAACCACATCAACCT